>JAGXSN010000204.1 GCA_018333815.1 Sulfuritalea sp.
ACGCCGGCGAACACCGACAGGCCGGAGTGCTGCTTGGCGATGTTGTTGATCAGCTCCATCATGTTCACGGTCTTGCCGACGCCGGCGCCGCCGAACAGGCCGATCTTGCCGCCCTTGGCGAACGGGCAGATCAGGTCGATGACCTTGATGCCGGTTTCGAGCAGTTCGACGGAGGGCGACAGATCGCGGAAGGCCGGGGCCTTCTGGTGGATGGCGCGCCGCACGTCGGTGCCGATCGGGCCAGCTTCGTCGATCGGGCGGCCCAGCACGTCCATGATGCGACCCAGAGTGGCGTGACCGACGGGCACGGAAATCGCCGCGCCGGTGTTGTTGACCTTCATGCCGCGCCGCAGACCGTCGGAGGAACCCATGGCGATGGTGCGCACCACGCCGTCGCCGAGCTGCTGCTGCACCTCGAAGGTCAGGCCTGCCTCGGCGCCCTGTTCGCTCGGGTCGATCATCAGGGCGTCGTAGACCCTGGGCATTTCTCCGCGGGGAAACTTGATGTCCACCACCGCGCCGATGCACTGAACGATATTTCCTTGACTCATGATTACCCCGCAATGGCGGCCGCGCCGCCGACAATTTCAGAAATCTCTTTGGTAATGGAGGCCTGACGGGCTTTGTTGTAGATCAGCTGCAGCTCCTTGATGACGACCCCCGCGTTGTCGGTCGCCGCCTTCATCGCCACCATGCGCGCCGACTGCTCCGAGGCCATGTTCTCGGCCACCGCCTGGTAGATCAGGGTCTCGACATAGCGCTGCATCAGGTCGTCGATGACGACGCGCGCCTCCGGCTCGTAGAGGTAGTCCCAGCTGCTTTTGGGCGTGCCGAGCCGCTCGCCGGTCAGGGGCAGCAGCTGCTCCATCACCGGTTCCTGGCGCATGGTGTTGATGAAGCGCGTGTAAGCGAGATAGACCATGTCGAGCTCCCCCGCCTGGAACGCGTCGATCATCACCTTCAGCGGCCCGAGCAGCTTCTCGAGGTGAGGCGTGTCGCCCAGATGAAGGACATGGGAGATAACATTGGCGCCGAGGCGCTGCATGAAGCCCAGGCCCTTGTTGCCGATGCAGGTGACGCGAATGTCATCGGCGCCCGCCGCCTCCCATTGGCGCATCGCGCTCAGCGCCTGCCGCAGCACGTTGGTGTTGAGACCGCCGCACAGACCCTTGTCGGTGGTCACCACCACCACGCCGACCCGCTTGGGCGCGCCTTCGGTTTTCGCCCTGGCCAGAAACGGATGGCGGTACTCGGTGATGTTGGCCGCCGAGAGGTGCGCCGCAAGGGTTCGAATCTTCTCGCCATAGGGGCGCGCGGTGCGCATCCGTTCCTGCGCCTTGCGCATCTTGGATGCGGCCACCATCTCCATGGCCTTGGTGATCTTGCGGGTGTTCTGGACCGACTTGATCTTGGTGCGTATTTCCTTGCCGCCTGCCATGTCGCTCTTCTCCTCGTCGCTCAGGCTCCGCTCACGCCCAGGTCTTCTTGAACGCGGCGACGGCTTCCGCCAGTTCGACCTCGCCCTCCTTGTCCAGCTCCTTGGTCGCCTCGATCCGCTCCATCAAGGCGGCGTGCTTCTGGCGCATGAACTGGTGCAGGGCGGTTTCGAACGGCAGGATCTTCGCGCTGTCGATGTCGTCGAAGTGGCCCTGGTTCACCGCGTAGAGCGACACGGCCATTTCCGCCACCTGGAGCGGAGAGTACTGCGGCTGCTTCATCAGTTCGGTGACGCGGCGGCCGCGTTCGAGCTGCTTGCGCGTCGCGTCATCGAGATCCGAGGCGAACTGGGCGAAGGCCGCGAGTTCGCGGAACTGCGCCAGCGCGAGACGCACACCGCCGCCGAGCTTCTTGATGATCTTGGTCTGAGCGGCGCCGCCGACGCGCGACACCGAGATGCCGGCGTTGATGGCGGGACGGATGCCGGCGTTGAACAGGTCGGTCTCGAGGAAGATCTGGCCGTCGGTAATCGAGATCACGTTGGTCGGCACGAACGCGGACACATCGCCGGCCTGCGTTTCGATCACCGGCAGCGCGGTCAGCGAGCCGGTCTTGCCCTTCACTGCGCCGTTGGTGTGGCGCTCGACCCAGGCTTCCGAGACGCGCGCGGCGCGTTCAAGCAGGCGGGAATGGAGGTAGAACACGTCGCCCGGGTAGGCTTCGCGGCCCGGCGGACGGCGCAGCAGCAGGGAAATCTGGCGGTAGGCCCAGGCCTGCTTGGTCAGGTCGTCGTAGATGATCAGGGCGTCCTGGCCATTGTCGCGGAAATATTCGCCCATCGTGCAGCCGGAGTAGGGCGCGATGAACTGCATCGCGGCGGATTCTGAGGCGGTCGCGGCGACGACGATGGTGTAGGCCATCGCACCGGACTCCTCGAGCTTGCGCACCACATTCATCACCGTCGAGGCTTTCTGGCCGACGGCGACATAGATGCAGATCAGGTCCTTGCCCTTCTGGTTGATGATCGTGTCGATCGCCACGGCGGTCTTGCCGGTCTGGCGGTCGCCGATGATCAGCTCGCGCTGGCCGCGCCCGATCGGCACCATCGAGTCGACCGACTTCAGGCCGGTCTGCACCGGCTGCGACACCGACTTGCGCCAGATCACGCCCGGCGCGACCTTCTCGATCTTGTCGGTTGCCTTGGCGTCGATCGGGCCCTTGCCGTCGATCGGCTCGCCCAGGGAGTTGACGACGCGCCCGATCAGCTCCGTGCCGATCGGCACCTCGAGAATCCGGCCGGTGCAGCGCACGGTATCGCCTTCGGTGATGTGCTCGTATTCGCCGAGCACCACGGCGCCGACCGAGTCGCGCTCGAGGTTGAGCGCCAGGCCGAAGGTGTTGCCGGGAAACTCGAGCATTTCGCCCTGCATCACGTCGGCCAGACCGTGGATGCGGCAGATGCCGTCGGTTACCGTCACCACCGTGCCTTCGTTGCGGTCGGTCGGTGCGATCTGCATGCCCTGGATCCGGCTTTTGATCAGGTCGCTGATTTCGGAGGGATTGAGATTCATGGAAATAAACTCCTGGTTCCTAGTTCTTGAGCGAAACGGCCATGGCGTCGAGCTTGCCGCTGACGGAAGCGTCGATGACCTGATCGCCCAGGGCGATGCGCACGCCGCCGATCAGTTCCGGCGCGAGCCTGACGGTCGCCTTCACCTTGCCGCCAAACTTGCGCTCCAGGCTGCCTACCAGCGCCGCCAGTTGCGCATCGTCGATCGGGAAGGCGGAGCTCACCACCGCTTCGCGCGTCCCTTCCCGGGTGTTCTTCAGGCTCATGAAGATGCGGCTGATTTCAGGCAGCACGCCGAGACGCCGGCTCTCGACGAGAACCCTGGCGAAATTGCGCTGGCGCGCGCTCAGGTCGCCCGCCACGCCCAGAAAAAGTCCGGCAAGCGCCTCCTGCGACACGCGCGGATCGGCAATGCACTCGACCATGCGCGCGTCGCTTGCGGCCAGCGCCATGCGCTCGAGCGCGGACTGCCAGTCCGACAGTCCGCCTTCCTCCTGCGCCAGGGCGAAAGCCGCTTCCGCGTAAGGACGGGCGACGGTGAGGTTTTCCGCCATGACTCAGAGCTCGGCCTTGAGCCGATCGAGCAGGTCGGCATGCGCCCTGGCGTCGATCTCGCGGCGCAGGATCTTCTCTGCGCCGGCGACCGCGAGCAGGGCGACCTGGTCGCGCAGGGTTTCCTTGGCGCGCTGGGCCGCCACGGCGGCCTCGCCTTCCGCCGCCACCCGGGCGGCGGCGACGATGCGCGCAGCTTCGGCGCGGGCGGCATCGAGGATTTGCGCGCTTTGCTGCTCGGCGCCGGCCTTGAACTCGTTGGCGGTTTCGCGTGCCTTGCGCAGCTCGTCGATGGCGCGGCGCTCCGCCAGCGCCAGATCGGTTTTCGCCTTGTCCGCCGCCGCCAGACCGTCGGCAATTTTCGCCGCGCGCTCGTCGAGCGCCTTCATGATGGGCGGCCACACGAATCTCATCGTGAACCACGCCAGTATGAAGAACACGACCACCTGCGCGAATAGCGTTGCGTTCAGATTCACGGTGTTCGCTCCTTGGGATGCGCAGGGGCGCCGCTCAGTTGACGAACGGGTTTGCGGTGGTGTACCAGAGCGCGATGCCGGTGCCGATGATGAACGCGGCGTCGATCAGGCCGACCAACAGGAACATCTTGGTTTGCAGGGTGTTCATCAGCTCGGGCTGGCGCGCCGACGCCTCGAGGAAGCGACCGCCCATGATGCCGATGCCGATACATGCGCCCGCAGCGCCCAGACCGATGATCAGGCCGGCGGCCAGCGCGACGAAACCAACGACGTTGCCTTCCATGACGACTCCTTGTGATGAAAAAAGTGTTGAAACGAACCTAGAACAGGGCCTTAGTGACTTTCATGCGCCTGGCCGACATAAACCAGCGTCAGCATCATGAAGATGAAAGCCTGCAACGTGATGATCAGAATGTGGAATATCGCCCAGAGGGTCCCGGCGATGACATGGCCGACCCAGAGCATGGCACCGCCAAGGGACCATGACCATGCCGCCCCCATCAGCGCGATGAGGATGAAGATCAGCTCGCCGGCATACATGTTGCCGAACAGACGCATGCCGTGGGAAACCGTCTTGGCGATGAACTCGATGATCTGCATCGCGAAATTGATCGGCCAGAGCAGGAAGTGATTGCCGAAGGGCGCGGTGAACATCTCGTGCATCCACCCGCCGAAGCCCTTGATCTTGACGTTGTAGTAGAGACACATCAGCAGGACGGAAAGCGACATGCCGATCGTGATGTTGATGTCCGCGGTCGCCACCACGCGCATGTAGGCATCGTGCGGATCGTGACCGGCCACGGCGTAGGCGCCGGCCCACAGGCGCGGCAACAGATCGACCGGGATCAGGTCCATGAAGTTCATCAGGAAGATCCAGACGAACACCGTGAGGGCCAACGGCGCGACGAACTTGCGCGAATGCGCGGAATGGACGATGCCTTTCGCCTGGTCGGCGACCATCTCGACCAGCAACTCGACCGCAGCCTGGAAGCGCCCCGGCACGCCCGCCGTGGCCCTTCTGGCCGCCCACGCCAGGACGAACACGGCCAGCAGGCCGAGGGCGATCGAATAGAAGAGGGAATCGAGGTGAAAGACCGTCCAGTCGACCAGGGCGGTCTGCTTGGTGTTGGTCAGGTGGGTCAGGTGATGAACGACGTACTCTGACGCTGTGGGAGCTTGCTCTGCGGCCATGTTAAGTCTTCACGAGTAAGGCAAGAGTATTTACCAGCAGCACGACAAACAACCCGGCGATCACCGCCGGCCACGAAACCACGAACAGCTGCGGCAGGATCGACAACAGCGCGAGGACGGCGCACAACTTGACGGCTGCGCCGATCATGAATCCGACCGCACCCACCCGCCGGCCTCCGCTTGCGATCCGCAGGCGCACGACGAACAACAAATTGGGGATAAAGTACGCACCGCCGCCGATCAGAACCGAGCGCGCGTATACCATCCCTCCCAGCATTCCCGCGATGGCCGCAGCCACGAGGATCGTTGCCGCCTGAATCAGGAGCACGTTACGCATTTTGCCCCCGCTTCCGGCTGCACTGCTGCTTTTGCTTTGTCATGCCGGCGCCCATGTTACTTCAGCAGCCCGGATTGCGTCCCAAATTTTCGGCGCAGTCTAGGGCGCTTTGCCGCTCGGGTCTAATCAATCTATTCCCTCTTTGCATTACCGCGCTCTATCTGGCCGCCGGAAAATTTTGGCGCCGCGCGCGTTCAGCCCTGCAGGCGCCTGAGAACGCCGTCCAGCTGGTCCAGGCTGCCGAAACGGATGGTGACGGCGCCGCTGCCCTTGCGGTTGGCGCGGATGCTCACCGTCGCTCCCAGCGCATCCGCCAGTTCCTCCTCGATGCGCACCAGGTCACGCGGCTTTTCGGCCGCCGCTTTGTGCGGCGCGGTGCGCAGCTCGCGCGCCACGCGGCGCTCGGTTTCGCGCACCGACCAGCCCTTGTCGGCGACTTCGGCCGCCAGGCGGCCCTGTTCGTTCTTGGGCGCGGCGAGGATCGCGCGCGCATGGCCCATCTCGATATCGCCCGCCATCAGCAGATCCTGCGCCGGCTTGGCCAGCTGCAGCAGGCGCAGCAGATTGGTCGCCGCCGAACGCGAGCGGCCGACGGCGTCGGCCGCCTGCTGGTGCGTCATGGCAAACTCGTCGATGAGACGCTGCAAGCCGGCGGCCTCCTCGAGCGGATTGAGGTCCTCGCGCTGAATGTTCTCGATCAGCGACATGGCCAGCGCGGCTTCGTCGGGAATCTCGCGCACCATTACCGGCACCTCGGTCAGGCCGGCGATCTGCGCGGCGCGCCAGCGCCGTTCGCCGGCGATGATCTCGAAGCGGCCGCTCTCGAGCGGTCGCGCCGAAATCGGCTGGATCAGCCCCTGGGCCTTGATCGAGGCGGCCAGGTCTTCCAGCGCGCCCGGGTCCATGCGCGTGCGCGGCTGATACTTGCCCGGCTGCAGGCTGCCGATCGGCAGGGTCTCCTGGCGCAGGCCGCCCGCATCGATGACTTCGTCGTTGCCGGCGAGCAGTGCGTCCAATCCGCGGCCGAGCCCCTTCTTGCGCTGTGTCATGCTTGTCGCTCCTTTTCCCAGACGCCCACCCGCTCGATCATTTCGTGCGCGAAGATCAGATAGGCCTGCGCGCCCTTGGCGCTCTTGTCGAACAGCACGCCCGGCACGCCGTAACTGGGCGCCTCGGCGAGCCGGACGTTGCGCGGCACCAGCGTCTTGAACACCTTGTCGCCGAAGTGTTCTTCCAACTGGCGCGAGACCTGGTTCGCCAGCGTCGAACGGGGATCGAACATCACGCGCAGCAGGCCGATGATGCGCAGGTCGCGGTTGAGGTTCTTGTGCACCTGCTTGATGGTGTTGACCAGATCGGACAGGCCCTCGAGGGCATAGTATTCGCATTGCATCGGGATGATCACGCCATGCGCGGCACACAGGCCGTTGAGCGTCAGCAGCGACAGCGACGGCGGGCAGTCGACCAGGACGAAGTCGTATTCGTCCGCATGCTGCGCGATGGCCAGGCGCAGGCGCTGCTCGCGGCGATCCAGATCGACCAGCTCGACCTCGGCCCCGGCCAGTTCGCGGTTCGCCGGCAACACGGCGTAATTGCCGCTCGGCGAGGTGACGCGCACTTCGGCGAGCGTGGCGAGGCCCAGCAGCATGTGATAAACCGAGACGCGCAGCCTGCGCTTGTCGATGCCGCTGCCCATGGTCGCGTTGCCCTGCGGGTCGAGGTCCACCAGCAGGGTGCGCTGGCCGGCCTGCGCCAGTCCCGCGGCCAGATTGACCGCGGTCGTGGTCTTGCCCACGCCGCCCTTCTGATTGGCAATCACGAAGATGTGCATGCTCTGACTCTTTCCAGTTGCAGCAGGCAGCGCTGCGCCCCGAGGCCGGGAACCCGCAATCCATGACATGCCGCCACGCTCCAGCCGGCGGGCAGGACGGCGACTTCGGCGGCAGGATACCCGCCTTTCATGGCCCAGAGGCAATCGGCCAAGTGTCCCGCATGCTTGACGAAGTCCGCCAGGCTGGCGAAAGCGCGCGCAATGACTGCGTCAAATCTCTCCTTTAAATCTTCCACGCGACCGCAGTGAATGCTCACATTGGCCAAGCCCAGCGCAATTTTCGCCTGGCGCTGGAACGCCGCTTTTTTCTCGACCGCCTCCACCGACGTCACGCTCCAGTCGGGACAGGCAATGGCCAACACCAGACCGGGCAGGCCGGCGCCGCTGCCGACATCGGCGAGCGCGTACTGCCGTCCTGCCGGAACCGACTTTTGCAGAATCGGCAGCACGGCCAGCGCGTCGAGCAGATGATGGGTGATCATCTCTTCCGGATCGCGGATCGAAGTCAGGTTGTACACCCTGTTCCATTTCGCCAGCAGCGCCAGATAGGCCGCCAGCTTGTCGGCGGCGCCCAACGGCAAGGTCAAGCCCAATGCGGCGATTCCCTCTGCGAGCTTCATCCGCGCAGTTTCTTGAGATGGACGAGCAGCACGGCAATCGCGGCCGGGGTGACGCCCTGGATGCGGCTGGCCTGACCGACGGTCTGCGGCCGGTGCTGGGCGAGGCGCTGGCGCACTTCAAACGACAGTCCGTTGAGTGCCGCATAATCCAGATCGGCGGGAATCGGCGTGCCTTCCTGTTGCGCCATCCTGGCCACGTCCTCCTTCTGGCGCTCGATGTAGCCGTGGTACTTGGCCTGGATCTCGACCTGTTCGACGACATCGGCACTCGCGCCGGGTTCGCCCGCGCCGGGCAGACTCATCAGGTTTTGGTAGCTCACCTCGGGCCGCCGCAGCAGGTCGAACAGCGAATATTCCCGCTCGATGGGCTTGCCCAGCACCCTTTCCACCGCGTGCAGCGCCACGACCTGCGGATTGATCCAGACGCCCTTGAGGCGTTCGATCTCGGCGGCAATGGCATCCCGTTTCCGATTGAAGGCATCCCAGCGCAGATCATCGACCAGCCCGAGCCGGCGCCCCGCCTCGGTCAGCCGCAGGTCGGCGTTGTCCTCGCGCAGGCTCAGGCGGTATTCGGCGCGGCTGGTGAACATGCGGTAGGGCTCGCTCACGCCGCGGGTGATCAGGTCGTCGACCAGCACGCCGAGGTAGGCTTCGTCGCGGCGCGGCCACCAGCCTGCTTCGCCGCGCGCCTGGCGGGCCGCGTTGAGCCCCGCGAGCAGGCCCTGCGCGGCGGCTTCCTCGTAGCCGGTGGTGCCGTTGATCTGGCCGGCGAAGAACAGACCGCCGATGGCCTGGGTCTCCAGCGTCGCCTTGAGGGCGCGCGGATCGAAGTAGTCGTATTCGATCGCGTAGCCCGGCCGCGTGATATGGCAATGTTCCAGGCCGCGGATCGAATGCACGAGCGCCAGCTGCACGTCGAAGGGCAGGCTGGTCGAGATGCCCTGCGGGTAGTACTCGTGCGTGTCCAGCCCCTCGGGCTCGAGGAAGACCTGATGGCTGTCCTTGCCGGCGAAGCGGTGGATCTTGTCCTCGATCGACGGGCAGTAGCGCGGGCCGACACCCTCGATCACGCCGGTGAACATCGGCGAGCGGCCGAGCCCGCCGCGGATGATGTCGTGGGTGCGCGGGTTGGTATGGGTGATCCAGCAGGGAATCTGGCGCGGGTGCTGTGCCGGCTTGCCGAGGAAGGAAAACACCGGCGCCGGCGTGTCCCCCGGCTGCTCCTGCAGCACCGCGAAGTCGATGGTCTTGCCGTCGAGGCGGGGCGGCGTGCCGGTCTTCAGGCGCCCCGCCGGCAGCTGCAGTTCGCGCAGGCGTGCCGCCAGCGACAGGGAAGGCGGATCGCCGAAGCGGCCGGCCCGGTAGTTGTCCAGGCCGACATGCACGAGCCCATTGAGGAAGGTGCCGGCCGTCAGGACCACCGTCGCCGCTTCGAAACGCACGCCGAGCCGGGTCACCACGCCGGTGACGCGATCGCCGGCCACGCTGATGTCGTCGGCCGCCTGCTGGAAGATCGCCAGCTTGGGCTGGTTTTCCAGCCGGCTGCGGATCGCCTGGCGATAGAGGGAGCGGTCGGCCTGGGCGCGAGTAGCGCGCACTGCCGGGCCCTTCGAGGCGTTGAGGATGCGAAACTGGATGCCGGCCGCGTCGGTCGCCGCCGCCATCGCGCCGCCCAGGGCATCCACCTCCTTGACCAGATGGCCCTTGCCGATGCCGCCGATCGACGGATTGCAGGACATCGCGCCGAGCGTCTCGATGTTGTGCGTCAGCAGCAGGGTCTGTGCGCCCATGCGCGCCGCCGCCAATGCGGCCTCGGTGCCGGCATGGCCGCCGCCGATCACGATGACATCGAACCTTTGGGGATAACGCATGGGAAAAAGTCGGCGCGGGCGAGACGGCAACAAGACCGGGGAGGCCGCGAATGATACCCCTCGTGAAGCGCCCGGTGTTTCACGTGAAACAGGACATGGCGCGGTTTCACGTGAAACACGGTTGCGTCCGGCAACCAACGTGTCCCGGCCTATCTTGACAATCAGCAGCGCGCCGCTACGCCAGCGCCGTGTTCAGGACGTGGCCAGCATGCGTTCGAGCGCGATCTTAGCGAGCCGCGCCTCGTGCTGAGGCACCATGATCCGATTGACGACGTTGCCGGCGGCGAGGTTTTCCAGCGTCCAGGCGAGGTGCTGCGGATCGATGCGCTGCATGGTCGAGCACATGCAGATCGTGTCGGCCATGAACTGCACGACCTTGCCTTCCGGCTTGACCTCGCCGGCGAGGCGCTCGACGAGGTTGAGTTCGGTGCCGACCAGCCAGCGCGTGCCGGGCGCGGATTCCTTGACGACGCGGATGATGGTTTCGGTCGAGCCGACCGCATCCGATTGCGCGCAGACCTCGAAGTTGCATTCCGGGTGGGAGATGACCTTGCCCGCGGGATATTTTTCGCGGAAGCGGGCGATCTGGCCGGGGTTGAACATCTGGTGCACGGAACAGTAGCCGTGCCAGAGGATGATCTTCGCGGCGCGGATCTGCTGCGGCGTGAGCCCGCCCAGTTCGAGATCGGGATTCCAGATGACCATGCGTTCCATCGGAATGCCCATCTTGTAACCGCTCCAGCGGCCGAGGTGCTGGTCGGGGAAGAACAGCACCTTGTCGCGCCGCGCGAACGACCACTCGAGGATCTTCGGTGCGTTCGACGAGGTGCAGACGATGCCGCCGTGCGCGCCGCAGAAGGCCTTGAGGTCGGCGGCGGAGTTGATGTAGGTGACCGGCGTGACCTGCTCGTCGGGGTTCAGCACGGTGGCCAGTTCGCGCCAGCAGCGCTCGACCTTGGCCAGGTTGGCCATGTCGGCCATCGAGCAGCCGGCGGCGAGGTCGGGCAGGATGGCGATCTGTTCCGGGCGCGAGAGGATGTCGGCCACCTCGGCCATGAAATGCACGCCGCAGAAGACGATGACCTCGGCGTCCGACTGCGATGCCAGGCGAGACAGCTTGAGCGAGTCGCCGGTGAGGTCGGCATGCTTGAAAACGTCGGCGCGCTGGTAATGATGGCAGAGGATGACGGCGCGCCGGCCGAGCTGCGCGCGGGCGGCGGCAATGCGCGCCTGGGCGTCCGGGTCGGAGAGCGCATTGAAGGCGTCGAAAGGAAGCGGGACGTCGAACATGATGGGAGCCGGAATCCGGGGTAGGCGAGTATAAGACAATGTTCGTCGACGTCCCGGATTCGTGCGCGCACCGTATCGGTGCCGCCGCACTCCCATAACGCATCATCATGGTGCGCTGCCTGCGCCGTTCGTGGCGATTGGCCTATGGCACAATGATCGCCTCCCGGAGACGGCAAGAGCCGCGGCGAGCTTTTCCGGGTGAACCGTCTCATCGCAAAACGATTGGCACGCTAACTGCTAGTTTTCTTCCTCAGTCGGCCGGAAGGCCGCCCCAATTTCAGATCACCGACCAGGAGTACAGCTCATGATGCCTCAAGACGTAATGAAGATAATTCAGGAAAAGGAAGTGAAGTTCGTCGACTTCCGTTTCACCGACATTCGCGGCAAGGAACAGCATGTCGGTGTTCCTGTCGCCGCCTTCGGTCTCGACAAGTTCGAGGACGGCCACGCCTTCGACGGTTCGTCGATCGCGGGCTGGAAGGGCATCCAGGCCTCGGACATGCAGCTGATGCCCGACCCGGCCACCGCCTTCATCGATCCTTTCATGGACGAGACCACGCTGATCCTGTCCTGCGACGTGGTCGAGCCGACCGACGGCAAGGGCTACGACCGCGACCCGCGTTCGATCGCCAAGCGCGCCGAGGCCTATCTGAAGAGTTCCGGCCTGGGCGACACCGCCTATTTCGGGCCCGAGCCCGAGTTCTTCATCTTCGACAGCGTCGAGTGGAAGATCGACATGTCCGGCTCCTACTGCAAGGTGTTTTCCGAAGAGGCCGCCTGGGCCACCGCCGAGAAGTTCGAGGGCGGCAACACCGGCCACCGGCCGATGGTCAAGGGCGGCTACTTCCCCGTGCCCCCGGTCGACAGCCTGAACGACATCCGCGCCGCCATGTGTCTGGCGCTGGAAGACTGCGGCGTGCCGGTCGAAGTGCATCACCACGAAGTCGCCACCGCCGGCCAGTGCGAGATCGGCACCAGGTTTTCCACCCTGGTGCAGCGCGCCGACTGGACGCAGATCCTCAAATACATCGTCCATAACGTCGCCCACTCCTACGGCAAGACGGCGACCTTCATGCCCAAGCCCATCGTCGGCGACAACGGCTCGGGCATGCACGTGCATCAGTCGATCTGGAAGGACGGCAAGAACCTGTTCGCCGGCAACGGTTATGCGGGGCTGTCCGAGTTTGCGCTCCACTACATCGGCGGCATCATCAAGCACGCCCGTGCGCTGAACGCCATCACCAACCCCGGCACCAATAGCTACAAGCGACTGGTGCCGGGCTTCGAGGCGCCCGTCAAGCTGGCCTACTCGGCCCGCAACCGCTCGGCGTCGATCCGCATCCCCTTCGTGCATTCCGACAAGGCGCGCCGCATCGAGACCCGCTTCCCGGATCCGACCGCGAACCCCTATCTGGCCTTTGCGGCGCTGATGATGGCCGGTCTGGACGGCGTGCAGAACAAGATTCATCCGGGCGACCCGGCCGACAAGAACCTCTACGATCTGCCGCCGGAAGAGGACGCGAAGATTCCGACGGTCTGCTCCTCGCTCGATCAGGCGCTCGACTATCTGGACAAGGATCGCGAGTTCCTCACCCGCGGCGGCGTGTTCTCCAACGAGTTCATCGACGCCTTCATCGAGCTCAAGATGGAAGAGGTGACCAAGTTCCGCATGACCACCCACCCGGTCGAATACGACCTCTATTTTTCGTTGTAAACCCCCGCGCGGCCACCGCGTTAAGAAAGGACGGGCTTGCCCGTCCTTCTTTTTTGCGCCCCCGGCCGACCTGGCTTACACTGCCGCCATGACAACGCTCCGGTTCTTCCTTCCAGCCGTACTGATCCTGCCGTTGGGAGTGTCGGCCAACACCCTCTACAAATGCCAGGGGCCGGACGGTCGCGTGACCTACACCAACCAGAAACTGCTGCAGCAGCACTGCGAGATCATCGCCCAGGACAGGCCGGTCTCCACCTTTACCCCCCCGCAGGCGCAAAGGCCGCGGCAGGCGACGCCGGCCGACTTTCCGCGCGTCAATGACGAGCAGCAAAAAGCGCGCGACAATGATCGCCGCGCGATTCTGGAGAAGGAGCTGGCTGTCGAGCAGAGAAATCTCGCCAATGCCCGGAAGGAGCTCGCCGAGCAGGAGAACATCGTCCTGCCCGAGGAGCGCGTGGTTGGCGGCGGCATCAATCTCGCCAAGCGCGAGGCGCGCATCCAGACCCATCGCGACAAGATGCAATTGCACGAGCGCAATATCGAAGCGATTCGCAGGGAACTGGCGAAGCTGAAGTAACTGGCGCGTTTCTTGCTGTCATACACGCCATGACAAACCGGATCGCCGCGAAACATCCGTCCGCCGTCCTGGCCGGCCTCGATCTGCTCTCGTTCGCGGTTCTCCTGCTGGATGAGCAACTGCGCATCCGCTACTGCAACCCGGCCGCGGAAAACCTGTTCGCGGTCAGCCAGCGCGTCAGTCACGGCCTGCCGGTCGCCCATCTGCTCGGCGCGCCGGCCGTCCTGATGGCCGCCGTGGAAAATGCGCTGACGCACAACTGGAGCTACACCGGGCACGATTTCGTGGTCGCGCGGGAAGGGGCCCGGCCGATCCATCTCGATTGCACCGTCACCCCGGTGGAAATCCCCCAGGGGCGCCTGCTGCTCGAATTCCGCCCCATCGACCAGCAGCTCAAGGCGGCACGCGAAGAGCGCGAAGCCGTGCAGCAGCGCGCCAATCAGGAACTGATCCGCAATCTCGCCCACGAAATCAAGAACCCGCTCGGCGGCATCCGCGGTTCGGCCCAGCTGCTCGACAGGGAGCTGGGGCGCATGGATGACGGCGGCGAACTGCGCGAATACACCCAGGTCATCATCGGCGAGACCGACCGCCTGCAGGACCTGATGCACCGCCTGCTGTCGTCCCATCGCGCCATGCAGCCGGCGCAGATCGGCATCCACGAGATCCTCGAGCGCGTGCGCCGGCTGATCCATGCCGAATTCCCCGGCGTGCGCGTCAGGCGCGACTACGATACCTCGCTGCCGGATATCACCGGCGACCGCGAGCAGCTGATCCAGGCCATTCTCAACATCGTGCGCAATGCCGCCCAGGCAATGGTGGGCGACGGCGAGATCGTCATGCGGACGCGCGCCTTGCGCCAGGTGACGCTGGCGAAGAAACGCTACCGGCTGGCACTGGAATTGCAGATCATCGACAACGGTCCGGGCATTCCCGCCGAGATTCGCGATCGCATCTTCTATCCGCTGGTGTCCGGGCGCGCGGGCGGCACCGGGCTGGGGCTGGCGCTGGCGCAAGGCATCCTCCAGCAGCACCACGGCAGCATCGACGCCGAATCCCTGCCCGGCCGAACCTGCTTCACGCTGCGCCTGCCGCTGCAAAACGGAGACAAGACGAAGAAATGAACGGCTCGAACGACATGGTCTGGATCATCGACGACGACCGCTCGATCCGCTGGGTGCTGGAAAAGGCGCTGGGGCGCGAAGGCATCGCCAGCGCGAGCTTCGGTTCCGCCGACGAGGCGCTGGCAAAACTTGGCACGGGCGCGGCGCCGCGCGTGCTGATCTCGGACATCCGCATGCCCGGCGCGAGCGGCCTCGACCTGCTCAGGCAGATCCGGCAGGAGCTTCCCGACCTGCCGGTGATCGTCATGACCGCCTATTCGGATCTCGACTCGGCGGTCGCCGCCTTTCAGGGCGGCGCTTTCGAATACCTGCCCAAGCCTTTCGACGTCGATCAGGCCGTCGCACTGGTACGGCGTGCGCTGGAACAGGCCGCGCCTAAAATTGGTGCATCGCCCGCCGAGGCGCTGACGCCCGAGATCCTCGGCCAGGCGCCGGCAATGCAGGAAGTGTTTCGGGCGATCGGGCGACTGTCCCAATCCCATGCGACCGTGCTGATCAATGGCGAATCCGGCACCGGCAAGGAGCTCGTGGCGCGTGCGCTGCACCGCCACAGCCCGCGCAAGGACGGTCCCTTCATTGCCCTCAACACCGCGGCGATTCCGCGCGACCTCTTGGAGTCCGAGCTCTTCGGCCACGAGAAGGGCGCCTTCACCGGCGCCAACACCCAGCGGCGCGGCCGCTTCGAGGAGGCGGCCGGCGGCACGCTGTTCCTCGACGAGATCGGCGACATGCCGGCCGAACTGCAGACGCGCCTGCTGCGCGTCCTCTCCGACGGCCAGTTCTACCGCGTTGGCGGCCACCAGCCGATCCGCGCCAATGTGCGGGTCATCACCGCCACCCACCAGAACTTCGAGGAGCGCGTCAAGGCAGGCCTGTTCCGCGAAGACCTGTTCCATCGCCTCAACGTCATCCGCCTGCGCCTGCCGCCGCTGCGCGAACGACGCGAGGACATCCCCGCGCTGGCAAGCAACTTCCTCGCGCACTGCGCCCGCCAACTGGGCGTGGAATCCAAGCGCCTGTCGGACGCGGCACTGAAGCGCCTGCAGGCCGCGCCCTGGCCCGGCAACGTGCGCCAGCTCGAGAATCTCTGCCACTGGCTGACCGTGATGGCGCCCGGCCAGGCCATCGGGATCAGCGATCTGCCCGCCGAAATCCGCGCCGCGCATGAAGCCGGCGCCGGGGCCGACTGGAAGATGCCGCTGGCGGCAGCTGCGGACGAGCTGCTGGCGAAACAGCCGGGGGCCGTTTGGGCAGGCCTGGGCAAGGACTTCGAGGCGACGCTGATCCGCCGCGCGCTGGCGGCCACCGGTGGCAAGCGCATCGAGGCGGCTCAACTGCTGGGCATCGGCCGCAACACGATCACCCGCAAGATTCAGGAACTCGGTCTGGACGACGACAAGGCCGGCTGATCGGGACGCCGGTTTTAGCGGAAGTCCGGGCGGCCGTCGCCATCCCGGTCCCGATCCCGGTCGCCACCGCGACGGTCATCGCGGCCGCGACCGTTGCGATCGTCGCGCTCCATGCGCGGCGGCTCGGCACGGCGCTCCGGCATGCGGCCCGGATCGATTTCCATCGGCCGGCGGCTTTCGCGCTCCATGTGCGGCGGGCGCGGCGGCTCCTGATGCACCGGCGGCGGGGGCACGACCTGGGGCATCGG
>JAGXSN010000205.1 GCA_018333815.1 Sulfuritalea sp.
CCCGCGCGCCTCGCGCACCGTGCCCTATGTGTCCAAGGCGACCGGCCTGCCGCTCGCCAAGATCGCGGCGCGCTGCATGGCCGGCAGAACGCTGGCCGAACAGGGCGTGACCCGGGAAGTGATCCCGCCCTATTTTTCGGTCAAGGAAGCCGTCTTCCCCTTCGTCAAGTTTCCCGGCGTCGATACCCTGCTCGGCCCGGAAATGAAATCGACCGGCGAGGTGATGGGCGTCGGCCGGACTTTCGGCGAGGCCTTCGTCAAGTCGCAGATCGCCGCGAGCGCCCGGCTGCCCGCCAGCGGCCGCGCGCTGATCACCGTCAGGGCGGCGGACAAGCCCAAGGCCGTCGAGGTCGCGCGCCTCCTGCACGAGCTCGGCTTCACGCTCTATGCCACGCGCGGCACGGCCGGCGCGATCCTGGACGCCGGCCTGCCGGTCGCGCCGGTGAACAAGGTCAATGAAGGCCGGCCGCACATCGTCGACCTGATCAAGAACAACGAGATCGCCCTGATCGTGAACACGGTGGACGAAAAGCGCGCCGCCATCCAGGATTCGCGCTCGATCCGCACTTCGGCGCTGGCGCAGAAGGTGACGTTGTTCACGACGGTGGAGGGCGCGCGCGCCGCCTGCGTCGGCATGAGGCATTCCGGCCTGGAAACCTATTCGATCCAGCAGCTCCACAAGGAGCTGAAAGGCGCATTGGAATGAGCGGGAAAGTACCCATCACCCTGCGCGGCGCCGAGCAGCTGCGCGAGGAATTGAAGCGCCTCAAGACCGTCGAGCGCCCCGCCGTGATCGCCGCGATCGCCGAGGCCCGCTCGCACGGCGACCTCTCCGAGAACGCCGAGTACGACGCCGCCAAGGAGCGCCAGGCCTTTCTCGAAGGGCGCATCGCCGAAGTCGAAGGCAAGCTCGCCCACGCGCAGATCATCGACCCGCGCGCGCTCGACGCCGACGGCCGCGCCGTCTTCGGCGCCACGGTCGAGCTGGAGGATGCCGACGCGGGCCGGACCGTCGCCTATCAGATCGTCGGCGACGACGAGGCCGACCTCCGCCAGGGCAAGATTTCGCTCAATTCGCCGGTGGCGCGCGCGCTGATCGGCAAGTTCGCCGGCGACGTGGTCGAGGTGCACACGCCCGGCGGCCGCCGCGAGTACGAAATCCTCGACGTGCGCTACGAATAGGCGCGCGGCGGCGTCAGTCCTGCCTGCCGTAGGCGCGAAATTTCTCGATCACGCGCGCCATCTCGTCGGCCGGCAGCAGTATTGGCGCACCCAGCTGCAGCACGCGCCAATACTGCTCGCACAGCGATTCGAGCTCGACCGCCAGCGCCAGCGCTTCCTTGAGGTCGGCGCCGAACACCGCCATGCCGTGATGCGCCATCAGGCAGGCGCGCCGTTCCCGCAGCGCGTCCAGCATGGCGTCGGACAGTTCCTGCGTGCCGAAGGTCGCATAGCGCGCGCAGCGCACCGAGTCGCCGCCGAAGCGCGCGATCATGTAGTGGAACGGCGGGAGCTCGATCGACTGGCAGGCCAGCGCCGTGGCGAACGGCGCATGCGCATGGAGAATCGCGCCCGCCTCGGGCCGTGCGGCGTAGATGTCGCGGTGGAAGCGCCACTCCGACGAGGGCTGGCGGCGCCCTTGCGCCGTCGCGCCAGCGCCGACACTGTTGGCCCCCCGCGCTCGCAACCCCGGCTCGCTGCCCCCCACGGGGGGGGCGTCGGCTTGGGACGGCCCGGCGCCGACTTTGGCCAGCCGCTGCACGCCCACGAGTTCCACTATTCAGAGATGCGCGGATTGCCGGCGGACACGCGTTACGCCTACGCGGTCAGGCGCGGCCATGGCGTCGATGGCCGGCATGACGGCATCCTCCACCGCAACCTGCTGGCCTCCTACAGCCATCTGCGCGGTACCGCCGGCTGCGACTGGCCGGCCCGCTTCGTCCAATTCGCGAGAAGTTGCTCCCTGCCCGCCGCAAAGACCACGCCATGCTGACCCTGCCCCCCCCCGACCTGCCCAACCGCGGCGCGCCCGTTCCCGGCGCCGTCTATCTGGTCGGCGCGGGTCCCGGCGATCCCGAACTGCTCACCCTGCGCGCCCTGCGCATCATCGCTGCGGCCGATGTCCTCGTCTATGACCAGCTGGTATCGGCGGAAATCCTCGCCCTGGTCAATCCCGCGGCCGAACGCATCTATGCCGGCAAGCAGCGCGGCAACCACGCCGTGCCGCAGGACGATCTCAACCAGCTGCTGGTGAATCTGGCCCGGACCAACCGGCGCATCGTCCGCCTCAAGGGCGGCGACCCCTACACCTTCGGGCGCGGCGGCGAGGAAGTCGAGACCCTGCGCGAGAACGGCATCCCCTTCGAAGTCGTGCCGGGCGTCACCGCGGCGGCCGGCGTCGCCGCTTACGCCGGCATTCCGCTCACGCACCGCAATTACGCCCAGGCCTGCGTCTTCGTCACCGGCCATCTCAAGGATGGCAGCATGAATCTCGACTGGCCCGGGCTGGCGCGGCGGCGCCAGACGGTGATCATCTATATGGGACTCTCCGGCCTGTCCTACCTGTGCGCGCAGCTGATCGCCCACGGCCTGCCCGCCGACTGGCCGGCCGCCATCGTCCAGCAGGGCACCACCCCCAAGCAGCGCACCGTCACCGGCACCCTGGAAACCCTGCCGGGGCTGGCCGAAGCCGCCGGCCTGAAGGCGCCCACCCTGATCATCGTCGGCGAGGTCGTCCGGCTCAGGGACAAGCTGACCTGGTTCGAAGGGCGCTAAACCGGGGGGGCGTCTGCGTCCGCACCTCCCACTTGACCATACCGGCAACGTTGAATTTTTGGGCTGAGCAAGGGCTTTTTCGCTCCAATACTCTCAAGATCGAAGCCGCGGCGGCCGTTATATCGTCGCGGAACATGGAACACCACGACAGCGAAGCCCAATTCATTGATATCGACGACGTGCGCATCGGAACGTATGTCCACGTCGACTTGGGCTGGATCCGGCATCCCTTCCCGCTCAACAGCTTCAAGATCGGTTCGCGCGAGCAGATCGACACGCTGATCCGGCTGGGCGTCAGGCGCATCCGCTGGTCCCCCGAAAAGAGCGATCCCGCGCCGGGAAGCGGAGCCGCCGCCGAGCCCGCCGCAGTCGGGACTGCCGCAGCCGAGGCGAAAATCGGCGCCGGACCGACGGCGCCCGCGGACCGCGCCGCGGTGGCGGACGCCGCCCCGGAAAACGGAACGACGCCTGCGCGCCAGGCGGTCGTCGCGGCGGTCGCGGCGGAGGCCGCCGCGCGCGCCGAGGAACACCGCCTGCGCAGGGAAAAGCTCGACGCCCAGAACGACAGCCTGGAAGGTTGCGAGCGCGAGTTCACCGCGGCCGCGCGCACTTACCGCCAGGTCATCGATCTCGCCCAAGCCGAGCCGGAAACGGCGCGGGAACAGGTCGGGCAGATGGTCGGCGCCATCGTCGGCAAAATGATCGGGCACGAGGAGACGGCGATCCGCCTGCTCTCCGAAAGCGTCGGCGAACGCGCCGCGCAGCATTCGGTCAACGTGCTGGTCATCTCGCTGCTGCTCGGCAAAAGCCTCGGCCTGGACCGCGCCCGACTCGACGCGCTCGGCGCGGGAGCGCTGCTGCACGACATCGGCCTGACCGCCCTGCCGGAACGGCTGCGCTGGGTGGACAAGCAGTTCTCCGCGGCCGAACGCCGGCTTTACCAGGAACACGTCGCCCATGGCGTCGCCATCGCCACGCGGATGAAACTCCCGCCCGAGCAGCTGGAGATCGTCGCCCAGCATCACGAGCTGGCCGACGGCCACGGCTATCCGCACCGGCTGAGCGGCGAGCAGATCGCGCCCCTGGCGCGCATCGTCGGGCTGGTCAATCTCTACGACAACCTCTGCAACCCCGCCAACCCCACCCAGGCCGTGACGCCGCACGAGGCGCTGGCGCTGATTTTCGCCCAGATGCGCCACCAGTTCGACCCCAAGGTGCTGATGCCCTTCATCCGCATGATGGGAGTCTATCCGCCCGGCTCTGTGGTCGAGCTGACCGACTCCCGCCTGGCCCTGGTGGTCTCGGTCAATGCGGCGCGGCCGCTCAAGCCGAATATCGTCATCTACGAACCGCGCGTGCCGCGCGACGAGGCGCTGGTCGAGGATCTCGAACAGGCCGGCCAGCTGGGCATCCGCCACAGCCTGAAGCCGCTGCAGCTGCCGAAGGCCGCCTTCGATTACCTCTCGCCGCGCCAGCGCATCTGCTATTTTTTCGAACGCGCCCGCAGCCCCTTCGTCAGCGAGTCCGCCGCATGAAAGACCGCATCTGGCAACCCCTGATCGAAGGCATGATCGAGGCCGTCTGGATCGTCGATGCCGTCGAATTGCGCGTGCTCGCCGTCAATCGGGTCGCCGCCGAGCTGCTCGGCGTGCCCGCCGACCGTCTGATCGGCAAGCCGGTCGTCGATCTCGCCGCCACGCCGGAAGACGTGTATTTCTGGGAGGATGTCGCCGCCGGCCTGACCGACCGCATCCTGTCGGAAACCCTGCTGGTACGCGCCAACGGCGCCACCGTGCCGGTCGAGCGCCGCGTCAGCCGCGTCACGCTCAACGACGCCGCCGCCATCTTCGTCGTCGGCATCCGCGACCAGTCCGAGGAACGGCGCATCGAGAGCGAGCTCGAAAAGCTGGTCGCCGAACTGCGCGCCACGCTCGAATCGACCGCCGACGGCATCCTCGTCACCGATCTCGACGGCTCGATCCGCGGCTACAACCAGCGCTTCGCCGATTTGTGGGGCTTGCCGCAGGAACTCATGACCCAGCGCAACGACGCCGCCATCCATGCCTGGATGGCGCAGAACGTCGTCGATGTCACGACCTACGCGGCGCGCCTGGCCGCCATCTCGCGCGCGCCGCTGCTCGAGGCCAGCGACACCCTGCTGCTGCGCAATGGCAAGGTGCTGGAGCGCGTCACCCTGCCGCAATACGCGCGCGGCCGGCCGATCGGCCGCGTTTATTCCTACCGCGACATCACCCAGCGCCTGTCCGACGAAGCGCGTCTGCAGCTCGCCGCCAAGGTATTCGAGACCAGTCTCGACGCAATTTTCGTCACCGACCCGGAAATGAACCTGGTGATCGTCAACCCCGCCTGCGAGCGGCTCACCGGCCTCGCCGCCGACCAACTGCTCGGCAGGAATGCCTATGACATTCTCTCCGACATGGTGTCGCGCGATCACTTCGTCGCCCAGGTCGGGGCGCAGCTCCAGACCCACGGTTACTGGGAGGGCGAAGCCTGGCACCGCAACTGCAGCGGCAGCACCCTGCCCTGCCAGGCGTCGCTGGTGCGCGTTCCGGACAGCAAGGGCGCGCTGCTGCACTACATCGGTTTCTTCAAGGACCTGTCGGAAACCGTCAACGCGCGCAAGCGCATCGAGGAACTCGCCTACACCGACGCCCTGACCGGCCTGCCGAACCGCCTGACGCTCACCGAGCGCATCGAATTTTCGCTCGGGCTCGCCCACCGCGAGAAGGTCGGCTTCGCCCTGCTGTTCCTCGACCTCGACCGCTTCAAGCACATCAACGATTCGCTCGGCCACCTGTTCGGCGACCGCGTGCTCGTCGAAGTCGCCCAGCGCATCAAGGACTGCCTGCGCCAGGTCGACACCGCCGCGCGGCTGGGCGGCGACGAATTTCTCATCCTGCTGCACAAGACCGACGCCCGCGGCGCCGAAATCATCGCGCGGCGCATCCTCAATCGCCTGGCGCAGCCGTTCGTGCTCGACGAGCTCTCCTTCACCGTCACCTGCAGCATCGGCATCGCGCTCTATCCCGCCGATGGTCAGACCATGGACGACCTGATCAAGAACGCGGACGCCGCGATGTATCACGTCAAGGAACGCGGCCGTGCCGGTTTCCGCTTCTACCAGCGCCAGATGAACGTCGGCCTGCTGTCGCGCATGAAGCTCGACCACGCCATGCGCCAGGCCTTGAACCCCGCCGAGCCCGGCCAGGGCTTCCGTCTGCATTACCAGCCGCAGGTGCGCTTCTGCGACAACGCGATTCTCGGCGTCGAGGCGCTGCTGCGCTGGCGCGACGCCGAGCTCGGCGACATCCCGCCCGGGCAGTTCGTCCCGATCGCCGAGGAATCGGGCGTGATCGTCCCGATCGGCAACTGGGTGCTCGACACGGCCGTGCGCCAGTGTTCCGCCTGGAATTCCAAAGGCATAACGCTGACCATGGCGATCAACGTCTCGGCGCTCCAGTTCCAGCAGTCCGACTTCGTCGAGCGGGTTGACCGGGCGCTGAAGAAACACGCCCTGCCGCCCGCCCTGCTCGAACTCGAGCTCACCGAATCGATCCTGATCCACGACGTGGAAGAGACCATGCGCCGTCTCGAAGCGCTCGCGGCGCTGGGCGTGCAGCTGGCGATCGACGACTTCGGCATCGGTTATTCCAGCCTGTCCTACCTCAAGCGCTTCCCGATCCGCAAGGTCAAGATCGACCGCTCGTTCATCCAGGACCTGCCGCACGAGGAAAGCGACACCGCGATCGTCAACGCGATCATCCAGATGGCCGACGCGCTGCATCTGCGGGTCACCGCCGAGGGCGTCGAAACCCTTGAGCAGCGCGATTTCCTGATCGCCGCCGGCTGCAACGAATACCAGGGCTTCCTGTGCACGCCGGCACTGGCGGCCGACGAGCTCGAGGCGTTCGCGCTCGGCCAGGGGCTGGCGAACCCGAGCGGAGAATTCCGGCTTCCGCCGACCCGCTGAATTCCGACTAAAGCCTGCCCAACTCGCTTTCACCCGGATAGAATCCGGGAAAATCCACCCTATCGGCATAGGTATTGTCCGACCGTTTATTGTCCGATCGTTCCGACCCGCACGACGATTGACCTGACCATTCAAACCCTCCGGGCCCGTCTCCATGAAGAACGCAATCCAGTCCATCCTCGAACGCTATGGTTTTGACAGAACCCGGCTGCTGGACATGCTCCGGGACGTCGACTCCGCCTTTGGCCACCTGCCGGAAGAGGCCCTGCCCTTGCTCGAGGCGGGCCTCGGCCTGTCGCGGGCGGACATTCGCGAGACCGCCTCCTTCTATCATTTCTTCCATCAGGAGCCGACCGGAAAGCATCGGATTTACCTGAGCAACAGCGTGGTTGCCAAGATGAACGGCTTCCACGCGGTCCGTGCCGCCCTGGAGCGGGAAACCGGCGTCCGGTTCGGTCAAACCGACCCCCGTCCCGGACTGTTCTCCCTGTTCGAAACCGCCTGCATCGGGCTGAGCGACCAGGAGCCGGCAATGCTGATCGACCATGTCGCGTTCACCCGCCTGCGCCCCGGCAAGGTGGCCGACATCATCGCCCAATTGCGGCAGGGGCGCTCCCCGGACGAAATCGCCAACCCGACCGGCCTTCCCGACAATGACGTGGCCTATGTCGACGCCTTGGTGGAATCGAACATCCGCACCAAGGGCCCGGTCTTTTTCCGGGGGAAAACCGATTTCCGTGCCCTGCTGGAACAGTGCCTCTCCACCCGGCCCGAACAGGTGGCCCACACGATCCAGAAGTCCGGCCTGCGCGGCCGCGGCGGAGCGGGCTTCCTGATCGGCCTGAAATGGAGCTTGTGCCGCGGCTCGCCCGACGAACCCAAATACATCATCTGCAACGCCGACGAGGGCGAGCCCGGAACCTTCAAGGATCGGGCCCTGCTGACGCGCTCCCCCCGCGAAGTGTTCATGGGCATGGTCATCGCCGCCTATGCCATCGGCTGCCGGCAGGGCATCGTCTATCTGCGGGCCGAGTATACGTATCTCGCCAACTACCTGAACGAGCAGCTGCGCGCGCTGGAACGGGAAGGACTGCTGGGCCGGGACATCGGCGGGCGCAAGGGTTTCGATTTCTCCATCCGCATCCAGTTGGGGGCCGGAGCCTACGTCTGCGGCGAAGAATCCGCCCTCATCGAGTCCTGCGAAGGCAAGCGCGGCACGCCCAGGGTCAAGCCCCCGTTCCCGGTGCAATACGGCTATCTGGGCAAACCCACCATCGTCAACAACGTCGAGACCCTCGCCAGCGTGACCCGGATCATGGCGGAAGGCGCCGACTGGTTCAAGTCGCTGGGAACCGCCGGTTCTGCCGGAACCCGGCTCCTCTGCGTCTCCGGCGATTGCGGCAAGCCGGGCATCTACGAAGTGGAATGGGGCATCGCGCTCAACGAAGTGCTGGCCATGGTGGACGCGAAAAGCGCCCATGCGGTACAGGTCAGCGGGCCGTCGGGCGAGTGTGTCTCGGCGGAAAAGGATGGCGCGCGCAAGATCGCCTTTGAGGATCTGGCCTGCAACGGGGCGATCACCATTTTCAACCGCGAGCGCGATCTCCTGGAGATCGTCAAGGAACACATGCAGTTTTTCGTCGACGAGTCCTGCGGCATCTGCGTGCCCTGCCGAGTCGGAAACGTCGCTCTGCTGGAGAAGATCCAGCGGGTGATCGACGGCAAGGCCTGCCAGAACGACCTGGACGACATGGTGCGCTGGGGCGGGATCATTCGCAAGACCAGCCGCTGCGGCCTGGGGGGAAGCTCGCCCAAACCGATTCTGACGACCCTGGAAAAATTCCCGGAGATTTACCGAAGAAAACTGGTCGAGCAAGACGGGCCGTTGTTGCCGTCGTTCGATGTCCAGGCAGCCGTGGCGGGTTACGCGCAGACCAAGAAGGATCTGGAAAGGGAAGTCGAGGCATGAGCATTCAAATCACGATCGACGGGATGGAAATCAATACCGAGGAAGGCCGCACGCTGGTCGAGGTCGCCGCGGAGAATGGCGTCTATATCCCCACCCTGTGCTATCTCAGGAACCAGTCCTGCCTGGGCACCTGCCGCGTGTGCGCAGTCAGGGTCAATGGCAACATCAGCGCCGGCTGCACGGTGCGGGTGGGCAAGGACATGGTCGTCGAGGTCAACAGCGCCGAGGTCGCGGACATGCGCAAGGCAATCGTCGAGATGCTGTTCGCGGAAGGCAATCACAATTGCCCCAGTTGCGAAAAGAGCGGACGGTGCCAGCTCCAGGCGGTCGGTTACGAGGTGGGCATGACGGTTGCGCGCTTTCCCTATCGCTTCGAGAAGCGCCCGCCGGAATTCGCCGCCGGAAAAATCTGGCTCGAACGCGATCGCTGCATCTTCTGCCAGCGCTGCGTCAATTTGATGCGGGACGCAGCCAGCGGAAAGAAGATTTTCAGCATCAGCAACCGGGGGCACCGCGCACGGATCGAAATCGACGTCGGGCTCGCCGACGCCATGCCGCCGGAGCAAGTGAAACAGGCCGTCGATCTCTGCCCCGTGGGCGCGATTCTGGAAAAGCGGATCGGCTATGACGAACCCATCGGCCAGCGCAAATACGAAGTGCATTCCCTGCGCGAACGGACGCTGAACACGGAAGGCGCCAGCTCATGAAAACGCAAACATCCCCGCCGCAGACCGCCTCGCACGAACTGCCCGCCACCCCGCCTCCCGCCTCCCTCCTGGCGGCGCGGGCAGGAAAGATCAAGATGGCGACCATCAGCCTGTGCGGCTGCTGGGGCTGCACCCTGTCCATCCTCGACTGCGACGAACGGATACTCGGCCTGCTGGACAAGGTGACGATCACACGCTCGTCGCTCACCGACATCAAGCGCATCGCCGAGCGCTGCACGATCGGCTTCATCGAAGGCGGCGTGGCCAACGAGGAGAACATCGAAACGCTCGAGCATTTCCGCGCCAACTGCGACATTCTCATTGCCGTCGGCGCCTGCGCCGTGTGGGGTGGGGTGCCGGCCATGCGCAATCTGGTCGAACTCAAGGACTGTCTGGCCCAGGCCTACCTGCACTCGCCCACTGCCGTCGCAGGCGCCAAGCCCGTCATTCCGTTTCATCCGGAAATTCCGCGCATCACCGCCAAGGTATATCCCTGCCACGAGGTGGTGAAGATCGACTATTTCATTCCCGGCTGCCCCCCGAGCGGGGATGCCGTTTTCAAGGTCCTCGACGATCTGGCCAATGGCCGGCCGTTCGACTTGCCCAGTTCGATCAATCGCTACGATTGATGACGGAGAGATTGAGATGAGCAAAAAGCTGGTGATTGACCCCATTACCCGCATCGAGGGACACGGCAAGGTGGTGGTTTACCTGGACGACAACCATCGGGTCACCGATGCCAGGGTGCATGTGGTGGAATTCCGCGGCTTCGAAAAATTCGTGCAAGGCCATCCTTTCTGGGAAGCCCCGATGCTCCTGCAGCGCGCCTGCGGCATCTGTTTCGTCAGTCACCACCTGAGCGGCGCCAAGACGCTCGACGACATGATCGGCGTGGGCCGGCGGTCCGGCAGCGGACTCACCCCGGCCGCCGAGAAAATGCGCCGGCTCGGCCACTTCGCACAGATGCTCCAGTCCCATGTGACCGCCTACTTTTACCTGGTCGTGCCGGAAATGCTGTTCGGCATGGACGCTCCCCCGGCGCAGCGCAACGTGCTGGGTCTGATCGAGGCCGATCCCGACCTGGTCAAGCGCGTCGTGGCGCTGAGGAAATGGGGGCAGGAACTCATCAAGGCCGTCTTCGGCAAACGCATGCACGGCATCCATTCGGTTCCCGGCGGGGTGAACAAGAACCTGAGCGCCGCGGAGAGGGATCGCTTCCTCAGGGGCGAGGACGGATTGCTGTCGATCGACGAAGTCGTCGAATTCGCCCAGGACGGCCTCAAGCTGTTCCACGCCTTCCACGAAAAGCACCGCGGCACGGTCGATGGTTTCGGGGTGGTGCCGGCGCTCAACATGTGCCTGGTCGGCGACGACGGCAACGTGGATTACTACCACGGCAAAATTCGGGTCGTGGATGACGCCAAGAACATCGTGCGCGAGTTCGACTGCCACGATTATCTCGATCACATCAGCGAAGCGGTCGAGGAATGGAGCTACATGAAGTTTCCCTTCCTCAAGGAACTGGGGCGGGAACAAGGCTCGGTACGGGTCGGGCCCCTGGCCCGGATGAACGTGACGAAATCCCTGCCGACCCCGCTGGCCCAGGCCGCCCTCGAGCGCTTCCATGCCTACACGAAGGGCCGGGCGAACAACATGACGCTGCACACCAACTGGGCCCGCACCATCGAAGTCATCCACGCGGCGGAAGTGATCCGCGACTTGTTGCTGGACCCGGATCTGCAAAGCGACCGGCTGGTTCTCACGCCTTCGCCCGCCGCCTGGACGGGCGAAGGCGTCGGGGTGGTCGAAGCCCCGCGCGGCACCTTGCTGCACCATTACCGCGCCAACCCGGAAGGCAACATCACATTCGTCAACCTGATCGTATCCACCACGCAGAACAACGAGGTCATCAATCGCACGGTGCGCAGCGTCGCCGACGCCTACCTCAATGGCCAAGCGGACATCACCGAAGGCATGATGAACGCGATCGAGGTCGGCATCCGCGCCTACGACCCCTGCTTCAGCTGCGCAACCCATGCGCTCGGGCAAATGCCTCTGCAAGTCTCGGTTTTCGACGCGGCGGGACGGCTCATCGATGAACGGCTACGCTGATTTTCCCGGTCTGGAAGCCTTCGATCGCCCGGCGGCCCTGATCTACGGCATCGGCAATGCGGGACGCGAGGACGACGGCCTGGGCTGGGCCGCGATCGACTGGCTGGAAGCCGAATCGCTCTGCCCGCAGGCGGAACTGCAGCGGCACTACCAGCTTCATCTGGAAGATGCCGATCTCATCAGCGGCAAGGATCGCGTGCTGTTCATCGACGCGACCCAGGATGCAGCGGTGGAATCGTTCAGGCTGGCCCGCCCGGAACCGAGGATGGACCTGAGTTTCACCTCCCACGCGATCTCCATCCCGACCATCCTGGCGACCTGCCGGACGTGCTTTCGGCGCCTGCCCGAAGTCCATGTGCTGGCAATCCGCGGTTATGCGTGGGGACTGCGGACCGGACTGACTCCGGGGGCGCAACGAAATCTGGCCCAGGCCATCGCGACCGTCACGGCGCGGCGCGCGCCGCCTTCCCCATCGTAATTGCAGATCAAAAGGAGATTACTCATGAACGAGCGAGACATCGACCGGTTCGTCAAGCTGATTTACGCAGCCCCGCTGGGAGATTACATCGGGCGCAACGGCGCCGAGATGCTGGTCGGCTGCCTGTCCGACGAACCCGTCGTCACCCTGAAGAAGGGAGAGCTGCTCTATCGCAAGGGCGACCTTGCGGAGAACTTCTTCATCGTCATCGACGGGCATCTGGCGCGGCTCCGGGAAGGCGACACGCCGGGCAAGGAGTCAATCGTGCATGTCCTGGCGAAAGGCGACCTGGTGGGAGAAATCAACTTCTTCGACGGCACCCCGCGCAGCCTGACGGTACGGGCCCTCGAAGATGCCAGCCTTCTGCGCTTCGAGGAGGCGCATGTCAAGCCGATGCTCATGCAAAACCCGCAGATCATGTATGACTTCATGCGTGCCGTGATCAAGCGCGTCAATCATGTCGCCACCGTCATCGCGGAACAGGAAATGGAACTGCAGCAATACATCCTCAACGCCGGCAGGCAGCGGCGCTAGTCGATTCCCGCGACAATCCACGCCTGACCCAGCGCCAGGCCGCCGTCATTGGGCGGCAGGCGCTCCGCCGTCGCGAAGCGCAAGCCGCGCGCCGTCAGGCCCTCGCGCAGCCCCCGCGCCAGCAGGCGGTTGAGCAGGCAGCCGCCCGCCGCCGCGACGAGGCCGATGCCGGTTTTTTCCGCCGCCCGCGCCGCCCAGTCCGTAAACCCCGCCGCCAGCGTCGCGTGGAACAGCGCGGCGGCCGATGCCGGTTCGCGCGCCCCGGCCAGCGCGGCGAGCAGCGGGCGGAAATCGAGCGCACCGTTTTCCGCGCGCCAGCCGCCCGCCAGCGGCGGG
>JAGXSN010000206.1 GCA_018333815.1 Sulfuritalea sp.
TCGAGGGCGAGGCGGGCTGCCGCCGTCTGGCGTTCGCGTGCCAGCCGGCGCCGGTCGTAGCCCGAGATTTCGCCTGCGCCCACCTGCTTCTCGATGCGGGACTCGATCAGGAGGAAACGCCCCAGCCAGGCTTCCGTGGCCTTGACGAGTTGCTGGGCGTGCAGCGCGGCATGGAAACGCCGGCGGATCTCGGCGGCCAGTTCCTCGCGCCGCGCCGCGTTTTGCGCCCCGGCGGCCTCGACCCGGCGCTCCGCCGCTTCGATGCGCAGGCCGCGCCGGCCCGAGAGCTCGAAGGTCTGGGCGAGTTTCCAGGTTTCGTCGATGCCGCGCGGGGTGGTGCGCATGCGCTCGCGTTCGACGTCGAGCGTCGGATTGGGCCAGGCGCCGGCCGCAATGACTTCGGCTTCGGCCAGTGCGCGCGTGCCGCGTTCAAGATCGTGCACTTCGGCGCGGGCAAGACCCAGGCGCAGCGCCTCGGCCTCGGTCAGGGTTTGCGCGCCGGCCGCGAACGGCAGGGCGCACAGCAATAGCAATGGGAAAGTTCGCATCGGATTCCTCGGAAAGGCAGAAGAAAAGAGGAAGGCGCCGGCCGGGATGGCCGGCGCGATCAGATGCGAACGGCAGGCGGGGGGTCGGGCAGCAGCGGAATGTGCGAGGTGAAGGACGCGGGCGGCGCGGGAGACGGATACGGCGCCGGCCTGTCGGTCAATTCGAGCGCAAGGTCGGCGATCAGGCAGGTGAATGGGGCATGGCCATGAGCGCCATGCCGCCCGTCATCGCCATGCGCGAGCGCTTCACCGTGCTCCGAAACAAGATCGCAATGAACCCACCCCGAAAAACTCGCTGCGCTCGTTTCTCCCCTCAAGGGGCCCAGAAACACTCGGGGCGGCCCTTCGTGTTTCTTGAGAGCATGGACGTGGACGTGGGTCGCCGTGTCCGGAAGATGGCCATGCAGCATGTGGCCCGCCGACCAGACGGCCTGGAAGGGCACGAGCCACATGAGGAAGATCAGGAGCGCACGACGCATGGGGTGCGATGCTAACCGAAAAATGCCGTCCTGCCAGCGCCGACTTTTCAGGGCCTGCTATCGAACGCATAGCCGAGCGCGGCGACGCCAACCTTCAAAACCTCGATCGCATTGGCGACCGCGGCAGGTTCCCCGCGTACGCCCAGCTCGACATGAGGGCGCACGGTCTCGCTGCCGAAGGTCGGCAGGCTGAAGACGACGATGCCCGGGAAATCCGCCTCGATCCGGCGCATCAGGTCGAGCATGTGGCCTTCGAGCCCGTCCCAGACGAGGATCGCCGCCTCGTCTTCGGCGTGCTGGCGAAAGTCTTCCGCGTAGCAGGTGTCGAGCGCCCACTCCGCCATCGGCCAGGCCATCTGCGGAAAGCCGGGCAGGAAGTGGTGGTCGCGATACGAGAAGCCCGGAATGCGGTTGAACGGGTTCGGGATGATGCGGCTGCCCTGCGGCACGGTGCCGAGTTCCAGGCGTGCAGCGGTCACCGGCTGGCCCATCTCGGCCATGCGCGCGCGGATCTCGCGCTCGGCGTCGGGATTCAGTTCGAGCGGCACGCCGGCCGCCGCCGCCGCGGCCTGACGCGTGTGGTCGTCGGGCGTCACGCCGATGCCGCCGCAACTGAACACCACGTCACCGGAGGCCAGCGTGCGCTTCAGCGTCTCGATCAGGCGTGGCCGCTCGTCGCCGAGATACTGCACCCACGACAGATGCAGCCCCCGCGCGGCGAAGATCTCGACGAATTTGGCCATGTGCTTGTCCTGGCGCTTGCCGCGCATGATCTCGTCGCCGATGACGATGAGGCCGTAGCTTCTCACAGCACAACCCCGTTCTCTTGCCGCAGCGAACGCAGCGACGCCAGGGACAGATGGGCGAACAGCAAGGCCGCGAAACCCGGCGCCAGCAGGTTCAGCACCGGCACATACCCCATGAGGGCGCTGACCAGGCCGGCGGCGAAGAAGTTCGCGCTTTCGCGCCGGCACAACAGTTCGCGTTCCTGCGGCAGGGCATGCTCCGCCAGCGCGTCGAAGCGGAGGGATCGCTGGTTGAGCCAGGCCGACCAGAGCAGGGGCAGGACGAGGATCGCGCCCGGAATGAGCAGCAGCGGCAGGGTGGCGAGCCAGCCGGCGAGAAAGATCGCCCCGGAGGTCAGCGCATTCCACAAGCCGCCCCACAGCGCCACGGCCGCCGATCCCTGGCGCGAGACATCCGGATAGTCGCGGCTGGCGATGATCGTCATCATGCGCGGCAGGGCGAAAGCGCCCAGAAGCAGCAGCGCCGTGACGTAAATGAGGGGCAGGAAGGCAAGAAAGACCACGACATGGGCCAGCCAGGGGTCGAGCCAAGCCAGCCAGGCCCAGCCCGGCAACTGCAGCCCGACCCAGGCGACGGCCGGCGCCCAGGCGAACCCGGCCACGACCAGCCACAGGACAAGAGCGGCCAGCGGCGGCCAGACCACCTGGAACAGGAGGGCCGGGCGGGTGAGATCGCGCGCCGCGCGCAGCACCATCGGCGCCAGAAATTCGACACGCAGGCTCATCTTGGTCGTCCCTCCCACATTTTCTGCAAGCGTTTGATCGAGACCGGGCTCGGCGTGCGGAGTTCCTGTGCGAACAGGGCCACGCGCAACTCCTCGAGCAACCAGCGGAATTCCTCCAGAAACGGATCGACAGTTGCCGACTTGCGCATCTGGCCATATTCACGTTCCCACGGGCGGGCGAGCGCCTGCCAGTCGGCCATCCAGCGCGCGTCGCGCGCCGCATCGTTCTTCGCCTTGTCGAGCCGCATGGCGATGGCCTTGAGGTAGCGAGGGAAGTGCTGCAGCCGTTCGTAGGGGGTGGCGACGATGAACCGCTTCTGCAGCAGGGCGGCAAGCTGCGCGGAGATGTCGGCGCAGGCCTGGGGCAAGGCTTTTTGCGTGGCCGCCAGCTTCTTCTGCACGACGGCATGCTCGGCGAGGATCGCGCCGACCTGCCGCGCCACTTCCTGCGCCACCAGCGCCACGCGGCCTTTCGCCTGCATGACGCGCGCGTCGAAGTCGGCAGGCCCGTCGGACGAAATACAGCTGCGCTCGAGCGCCACGGCGGCGATCTGCTCCTTGAGTTCCTGCTCCGTCCCGAAGATCATGAACTGCATGCCCAGTTCGCGCGGCAGGCTCTTCTCGACGAACTTCAATTGCTCTTTCAGCGCCAATGCAAACTGGCTGCGCAGGTCGGACCGCTGGATCTCGACGGCCTTCTCCTCCGACGGCGCGGCATATTCGCCGTAATCGGCGCGCAGTTCGGCGAGATTGCGCGACATGGCCAGCGTCGCGCCATGCTCGTCGAGCAGCCGGATGTTCATGGCCAGATGCGGCCGCAATTCGCCGGGGCGCAAGGCGTCGAGCGGCAGCTTCAGCGCGATCTTTTCCTCGGCCGCCCTCGTCAGGGCTTTCGCCAAGGCTTCGTCATGGTCGTGCTCCGCATCGCAGAATGCATCGGCAAAGCCGTCCAGCGGCTGGCAGCGATGACGGTATTTCTGCGGCAGGGTCTTGAGCAGCGCGACGACCTTCTCCTTGAGCAGGCCGGGCACCAGCCAGTCGAGCCTTGTGGCAGGCGCCTGATTCAGAACCGCGAGTGGCAGCGACAGCGTTACGCCATCGTCCGCAGCGCCCGGATCATGCTTGTAGGACAGCTTGAGCTTCTGGTCGCGAAACTCGAATGTCGGCGGGAAGGCATCGGTTGTGATGCCCGCCGCCTCATGACGCATCAATTGTTCCTTGTCGAGGAACAGCAGTCGGGGGTTCTCCGGCTCCGCATCCCGCCGCCATTTGTCGAAGGCGGCGAGCGTGGTGATGCCTTCCGGCACGACGGCATCGAAGAAGGCATGCACCAGTTCGTCATCCACCAGCACGTCGGGGCGGCGCGACTTGTGTTCGAGGCGCTCGATCTCTGCTTTCAGTTTCTGATAGTGCCGCAGGAACGCCCATTGCCGCAGCCATTCATCCGCGACCTGGCCCTCGACCAGCGCGCCGCGGATCAGCAACTCGCGCGCCAGCTGCGGATCCTTGGGACCATAGTGGATCCTGCGTTTCGCATGCAGCGTCAGGCCGTGCAGGGTCACGCGCTCCCAGGCGACGACCTGGCCGGCATTCTTCTCCCAGTGCGGCTCATAGACATGCTTGCGCAGCAGATGCGCGCCGACCTGCTCCAGCCACTCCGGCTCGATCTTCGCGATGCAGCGCGCGAACAGGCGCGAGGTCTCGACCAGCTCGGCCGCGACGATCCAGCGCCCGGCCTTCTTGACCAGCGCCGAGCCGGGGTGAATAAAGAACTTGATGCCGCGCGCACCGAAGTAGTTCTTGTCTTCTTCGTTGATCAGGCCGATGTGGCCGAGCAGGCCGGTGAGCAGCGCCTTGTGGATCGCATCGTAATTCGCGGGGAGCGGGTTCTCCTTCCAGCCATGCTCATGACACAAGGTCATCAGCTGGCCATGCACGTCGCGCCACTCGCGCAAGCGCAGCCAGTTGATGAAATTCGACCGGCACCAGGCTTTCTGCTTGCTCGAGCTCTCATGCTTCCAGACCTCGTCGGCCGCGGTCCAGAGTTTGAGGTAGCTCAGGAACTCCGACTTTTCGTCCTTCCATTTCGCGTGCGCCTGATCGGCTGCCGCAGCCTGTTCCTGCGGCCGGTCGCGCGGATCCTGCGTCGACAGCGCGGCGGCGATGACCAGCATCTCCCTGAGGCAGCCCAGATCGCGCGCGGCGAGGATCATGCGGCCGATCTTCGGGTCGAGCGGCAGCCTGGCCAGTTCGCGGCCGACGGCGGTCAGCTCCTTCGAGATTTCGTCGATGGCGCCGAGCTCGGCGAGCAGGGTATAGCCGTCGGCGACCATGCGCGGCAGCGGGCGTTCGAGGAAGGGAAAGTCCTCGACGTCGCCGAGCTTGAGCGACTTCATGCGCAGGATCACGCCCGCGAGCGAGGAGCGCAGGATTTCCGGATCGGTGTAGGGCGCGCGCTTGCCGAAGTCCTGTTCCGAATACAGGCGGAAGCAGACGCCGGAAGATACCCGGCCGCAGCGGCCGGCGCGCTGGTTCGCCGCCGCGCGCGAAATGCTCTCCACTTGCAACTGCTCGACCTTGTTGCGATGCGAGTAGCGCTTGACGCGCGCCAGGCCGGTGTCGATCACGTAGCGGATGCCCGGCACCGTCAGCGAGGTCTCGGCGACGTTGGTCGCCAGCACGACGCGCCTGCCCTGGTGCGGCGCGAAGATGCGGCTCTGCTCCTGCGCCGTCTGGCGCGCGAACAAGGGCAGGATTTCGAGTCCCGGCGCGCTTTTGCCAAATGAGCGTTTGCGCAGCGCCTCGGCCGCCTCGCGGATCTCGCGCTCGCCGGGCAGGAACACCAGCACGTCGCCGGGGCCGGTGCGGTGCGCTTCATCGACCGCGTCGACGATGGCGTCGTTCAGATCGACATCCTTGCGCTCATCGAAGGGCCGCCAGCGCGTCTCGATCGGATAGAGACGGCCGGAAACCTCAATGATCGGCGCGCCGTCGAAATGCTTCGAGAAGCGTTCGGCGTCGAGGGTCGCCGAGGTCACGATCAACTTCAGGTCATGCCGCTCATTGTTTCTTTTGGCCAGCACCGACTTCAAGTAGCCGAGCAGAAAGTCGATGTTGAGCGAGCGCTCGTGCGCCTCGTCGATGAGGATCGTGTCATACTGGCGCAAGAGCGGATCGGTCTGCGTCTCGGCCAGCAGGATGCCGTCGGTCATCAGCTTGATGTAGCACTCGGGCGAGCTGCGGTCGGTGAAGCGGATCTTGTAGCCGACGTATTTGCCCGGCTCGGATTTCAGTTCCTGGGCGATGCGGCTGGCGGTGGCGCGCGCGGCGATGCGGCGCGGCTGGGTATGGCCGATCAGGCCCTTGAGGCCGCGCCCCAGTTCGAGGCAGATCTTCGGCAGCTGGGTCGTCTTGCCCGAACCCGTCTCGCCGCAGATGACGACGACCGGGTGCTGCTCGATGGCCGCCGCGATCTCGGCGCGGCGGCCATTGACGGGCAGGCTCTCGTCATATTCGATGACCGGGCGCGCGGCCCGGCGGGATTCGGCAGCGAATTGCGCCCGCTTGCGCGCGGCATCGCGGCGAACAGCGGGTGCAGCGACGGGCCGCACGCCGCTCACAGGACAGTGTCCTTGCCGGCACTGTCCGGCCCGGAAGTTTGTCCGCCTGCTCCCGCCGAGGCGGCAGCCCTCAGGTAAGGTCGCGCCATCTCCTCGATCTGGCGCGTGCGCGGGTTGACCGGATCGCGGTTCCTGATCACCTCGAGGTAGTGCGCCAGCTTGCGCGACAGGGCCTCCTCGGGAGCGGCAGACTCGAGCCAATGCACGATCGCCAGCGCCGCGTTGAATGTGATCGAGAGGTTGCGGGTGGTATCCGCGAGACGCATGAACTCCTCCATCGCCTCCTTCGGTTTTCCGCCTTTGGCCAGGGTAACCGCCTTGCGGTTGAGGTCGGCCACCGCCCGCTCGGTGTCCATGCGCATCGCTTCGGCTTCGCTGCCGAGCCCCCCTTGCTCGAGCGTCCCCAGGATGCGGTGCGTCATCGACTCGTTGCCATGGTAGTCGGCCAGCACCTCCCGGGCGATTTCAGTTGCCCTCGCCTCGTCGCCGGCCGCAATCGCCACTTCCATCAGGCTCAGCTTCATCTCGTTGTCGACCGCAGGCAGATCCTTCGCCAGCGCGCCGATCTGCCCATAGAAGCGCGCCGCCTCGTTGCCGTTCCCCTTCAGCTTGGCTCGGGCAAACTGGGCCACCAGTTCGGCGACCTGATAACCCGCCTGATCGCCTCCGGTATTGAGCTTGAGGTAGTGGTCGTTGAGCACCGAGATCAACTGGGTGAGGCGCTGAACATGGTCCTGGTCCGGGTTCTGCAGCAGCAGGCTGCCGAATCCGGCAAAGTCGCTCGGGCCGACGGAGACCGAGCCCGCGCCATGATTGAACATGCCCTCGTAGGCGGTCACGGCATCCTGCGCGTCGCCCATATCCAGCGCCATGCGCACGACTTCGCGGTGCCGGTGGATCGCGCGCGGATTGCGGGCCAGCACCTCCTTCATCAGGGCGCGCGACTTTTCCGGCGAGCCCTTGACCTCATGTACGCGCGCCAGCAGGTCGTGAGCCTGGGCGAACTCGCCGTTTTCGGCAACCAGCGACTCGAGGATATCGCGCGACTCGTCATAGCGATCCAGGTGAAAGCGCGCCCGCGCCAGGCCCATCTTCGCCCATGCCAGACCGGCATGGTCGATCAGCAGATCCTCGTAGTGACGGATGGCCTCCTCGTTGCGCCCCAGTTTGAGCAGGCAGTCGCCGACGAAACGGTCGCAGTCGAGGAGGTAGGGCGAATCCGGAAACCGGAGGGCCCGCGCCGCCTCCATGCATTTTTCGAATTCCTGGCCGTCGAACAGTTCGATCAGGTCCCCGAGAGCCTGTTTCCTGAAGATGGCCCTGGTCAGGCGTTCCGCCAGCAGCGTCGGCTTCATCGGCTTGAGCAGGTAGTCGTCGGGCGCCAGCTCGGCCACGGCGAACACCTTCTCGTAAAGGCTTTCGCCGGTCACCATGATGAACACGCTGGCGCTCGGCAGCAGCTTGCGGTGACGGCATTCCTCGAGCAGATGCTGGCCGTCCTTCGCCAAGGCGCGCTGGCCGCCGGACAACGTCATATATTTCTCCAGCGACAGGATGTAGTCGCACAGCACGATATCGAAGGATTCCTGGTTGTTCAGGCGATAGATCGCATCGTTATAGCCGGCGGCCTCGGTGACGCTCTTGCCGCCCATGCTGACGATCGCCTGGCGCAACCAGGCGCGCATGGTCGGCGAATCTTCGACCACCAGGTAGCGGAACCGGCCCCAGTCCAAAGCGCCGGGTGCGGCCTGCGCCGGCTTCTCCCGTGACAAATACGCGGTCAATTTATCTGCGCCAGAACGTAAAATCGCCTTTTTACATTAACTTCCCGCGATCCGCCTCATGTCCGAGCAGAGCGCCAAGGCGCACCCGGCAGCCAATTTCATCCGTCATCTGATCGACGCCGACCTCGCCGCCGGCAGGCACACGGGCATCCGCACCCGTTTTCCGCCCGAGCCGAACGGCTACCTGCACTTCGGCCACGCCAAGTCGATCTGCCTCAACTTCGGCCTCGCCCGCGACTATGGCGGCGCCTGCCACCTGCGCTTCGACGACACCAACCCGGAGAAGGAAGAACAGGAGTACGTCGATTCGATCATCGACGCCGTGCATTGGCTCGGCTGGGAGTGGGGCGCCAACCTCTTCTACGCCTCGAACTACTTCCAGCAAATGTACGACTGCGCCGAGGCGCTGATCCAGGCGGGACTGGCTTATGTCGATTCGCAAAGCGCCGAGGCGATGCGCGCCAATCGCGGCACGCTGACCGAGGCCGGTAAAAATTCGCCCTACCGCGACCGCACGCCCGCCGAGAACCTCGAACTGTTCCGCCGCATGAAGGCCGGCGAGTTCCCCGACGGCGCCCATGTCCTGCGCGCGAAGATCGACATGGCCGCGCCCAACATCAACCTGCGCGACCCGGCGATCTACCGCATCCGCCACGCCGGGCATCACAACACCGGCAATGCCTGGTGCGTCTATCCGATGTACGCCTATGCCCACCCGATCGAGGACGCCATCGAGCGCATCACCCACTCGATCTGCACGCTGGAGTTCGAGGACCAGCGGCCGTTCTACGACTGGCTGCTCGACCAGCTGGCCGAGCTCGGCAGCCTGCAACGTCCGCTGCCGCAGCAGATCGAGTTCGCGCGCCTCAACCTGACCTATGTCGTGCTGTCGAAGCGCAAGTTGATCCAGCTCGTCGAGGAAAAGCATGTCAACGGCTGGGACGACCCGCGCCTGCCCACGCTGGTCGGCGCGCGCCGGCGCGGCTATACGCCCGAGGGCTTCCGCAAATTCGCCGAGATGATCGGCGTCACCAAGTCGGATTCCCTGATCGACTATTCCGTCTTCGAGGAATGCCAGCGCGACGTGCTCAACGAAACCGCCCTGCGCCGCATCGCTGTGCTCGACCCGCTCAAGCTCGTCATCGACAACTACCCGGAGGGCGAAGAGGAAGAATGCTTCGCGCCCAACCATCCGCAGCAGCCCGAACTGGGCAAGCGCGCCGTGCCCTTCTCGCGCGAACTGTGGATCGAGAGGGGAGATTTTGTCGAAGTGCCGCCGAAAGGCTATTTCCGCCTGTTTCCTGGCAACAAGGTGCGGCTGCGCTACGGCTTCGTCGTCGAATGCACGGGCTGCGACCAGGATGCCGCCGGCAACGTCACCGCCGTGCATTGCAACTATTTCGCCGATTCCAAGTCGGGCACGCCGGGCGCCGACGCCTATAAGGTCAAGGGCAACCTCCACTGGATCTCGGCCAGGCACGCTTACGCCGCCGAAGTGCGTCTCTATGACCGCCTGTTCAAGGCGCCCAATCCCGGTGCCGAGCGTGACTTCCTCGACGACATCAACCCGGACTCGGTGAAGGTCATCCCGGCCCAGCTCGAACCGGCGCTGAAGGACGCGAAGCCGGAAGACCGCTTCCAGTTCGAGCGCCACGGCTACTTCGTCGCCGACCGCGTCGATTCCCGGCCCGGCGCGCCGGTCTTCAACCGCACTGTCGGCTTGAAGGACACTTGGAAATAGAAGTCTGAATGCCCACGCTCAACTGGATCGGCAAGGAAGCCGTCGTCAAACACCACAAGGAAGTGCCGTTCCGCCTGCTGGAACCGGTACCGGAACTGTCCTGTGAGAAAGTCGGCGCAGGCGAGACGGCGGCCAGCGGCAATCTCATCGTTCAGGGCGACAACCTGCACGCCCTCAAAGCCCTGCTGCCCCGCTATGCCGGGCAAGTGAAGTGCATCTACATCGACCCGCCCTACAACACCGGCAACGAGGGCTGGGTGTACAACGACAACGTCAACAGCCCGGAAATCCGCAAATGGCTGGGCGAGGTGGTCGGCAAGGAAGGCGAAACGCTGGATCGCCACGACCGCTGGTTGTCGATGATGTACCCGCGCCTTGTGCTGCTGAAGCCTTTGAGCGAATCTACGCGCCGAAAGTGGATGCCTGGGTTTTGTACGACAATGCCGGGGCAATGCCGGTAATGATCGACTGGAGCGAAAAATCATGAATAAGCAACCGATCGAACAAGCAAAGGATGCTGATTTGCGGCTTTCCATCGCCGCTTTGCGGCGGGCCGCGTTGAAAGCGCACGAACTGGCAAAAAATACCGTGAACTCCAGTACGGTCATTCGTCGTGGTGGAAAGCTGGAATATGCGATACCCGAAGAAACGATGTCCGCGCCATTGATATGCCGGGAAATCTCTAAAGAGCAATTGATCCATGAGGATGCCGAGTGGGGACTCAAAGGGAATGATTGACGCCCTTTTGCAGCAGTGATGATGGTCTTCACACCCAAAACCTACCAGGCGCAAGTCCTCGACAGCATCGAGGCGTATTTCAAGGCCTGCCACGCACTGCCGTCGCCCTCGATTGCCTTCACCGCCACTACCGAACGCCTGTGGAGCCGTGGCAATCCGTACCACCCGCTGTCGGGCTTCCCGGCGGACATGCCGTATTTCTGTTTGCGCGTGCCGACCGGCGGCGGCAAAACGTGGCTGGCGGCGAAAAGCGTGCAACGCGTCAACATGCATCTGCTGCGCACCGAACACAGCGTGATTCTGTGGCTGGTGCCCAGCAAGCCGATTCGCGAGCAGACGATCAAGGCACTGAAGGATCGCGCGCACCCCTATCACGCCGCGCTGCGCGAGGCGGGCCCGATCACGGTGCTCGATCTTGAAGAGGCCAAGAGCGTGACCCGCGCCACGCTGGAGTCCTCGACCACGGTGATCGTCGCCACGCGACAGGCGTTCCAGGTAGAAGAGGAAGAGTGCCGCAAGGTGTATCAGTCCAGCGGCGCACTGATGCACCACTTCGACAACCTGTCGCCGACGCAGCGCGATGAGCTGCTGACCGATGGCGAGGGCAGCGAACGCACCACGCCGTATTCTCTGGCCAACGTACTGCGCCTGCGCCGCCCGTTCGTGGTGGTGGACGAGGCGCACAACAGCCGCACCGAACTGGCTTTCGACATGCTGGCCCGCTTCCGCCCCAGCGGGGTGATGGAGCTGACCGCCACGCCCGATCTGGAGCGCACGCCCAGTAACGTGCTGCACAGCGTGTCCGCCGCTGAGTTGAAGGCGGAAGAAATGATCAAGTTGCCGGTGGTGCTGGAAACCGAACCCAACTGGCAGCAGTGTCTGGCCGATGCCATCGGTCGCCGCGATGCCCTGCACAAGCTGGCGGATGAAGAACGCCGGGCGGGGGCTGCCTACCTGCGCCCGCTGGTGCTGATTCAGTCCGAACCGCGCCGTGCCGGTATCGAGACGCTGGATTTCGAGAGGGTGAAGAACGAGCTGATCGCCAACCACGGTATCCCGGCCAGCGAGATCGTCATCGCTACCGGCGAGGAAAAGGGGTTGGAACAGATCGATGCCGATTACAAGCTGGGCATTGCCGATCCGGCCTGCCCGGTGAAGTTTGTCATCACCCAGAAGGCGCTGGCCGAGGGCTGGGACTGCCCGTTTGCTTACATTCTGGTGAGCATGGCCTCGCTGTCGTCGGCCACGGCGGTGGAACAGCTGCTCGGGCGCGTGTTGCGACAACCTGATGCGGCCCATCGGCAGGCGAAGGCATTGAACCAGTCCTATGCCTTCGTGGTGTCGCGCAACTTCGCCGAGGCCGCTGGCGCGCTGCGGGACCGTCTGGTGGCCGGCGCCGGGTTCGAGCGGCGCGAAGTCGCGGAGTTCGTTACTGCCGCCCGCGCCGAGCAGGCACGGCTGGACCTGGAAGGTCACGCCGGGCGCGTGGTCGTTCGGCCCGTGGCGATCACCCTGTCCGAGAAACCCGATCTGAAGAGCGTGCCGAAGCCGGTGCGCGACAAGGTGAGCTGGGACGGCAAGCGGGGCACGCTGACCATCAGCACGCCGCTCACGGAGGATGAAGCCGAAGTCCTCAAGGCCTCGGTCACCTCGGAAACCGCTGCGGCGGCGATCATGGAAGCCGCCGCAGTCAGCCGCACCACGGCCATTGAGTTTTTCCAGACGCCCGCCGAGTTGGGCGAGCGTTTCCGCGTGCCCGCTTTGGCCTTGCGCGGAAGCAACGAAAAATCGGGCGAGCTGGCGCTGTTCGATGACCCTGAGGTGCTGGAGTACCCGTGGGCCCTCTCACCCTACGATGCCGCGCCGACGGCCGACGACCTGACGGCATTGGGCGCGGCGCTGAAAGTCGCGGAAGGCGGCGAGATCGACATCGACGCTGGCGGGCATGTCGTGTCGCGCTTCCTGCCCGAGTTGCAGCGCGACCTGGGCCTCGTCTATCAACCGGAAAACTGGGATGAGGTGCGCATCGCCACCTGGCTATGCCGCAATCTGCCCGAACCGTCGCTGACCCATGCCAGCAAGCAGGCATTTGTCGCCGCGTGGCTCGCCGATTTGCTGCGCCGGGATGGCTTCACGCTGGCGCGCGCCAACCTGCAGAAGTTCCTGATCCGTAATCTGTTGGAAGCGCGCATTCGCGAACTGCGCCAGCAGGCCGTCGGCAAGGCATTCCAACACACTCTATTCGGTGACGGTGCGGTCGAGCGCGTGGCGGTGACCGATCAATACGCCTTCGAGTTTCACGCCCAGGCTTACGCCCCCAGCCGCGATTACGATGGGCGCACATCGGAATACGGCCATTTCGATTTCCGCAAGCATTTCTACGGGCGGATGGGCGACTTCGACAGCAAGGAAGAGTTCGAGTGCGCCTGCCGACTGGATATGTGGGCGCAGCAGGGGCGCATCCGGTTCTGGGTGCGCAACCTGGTTCGGCGCGCAGGCAGCTCGTTCTTCCTGCAGAAAGCGGATGGCCGGTTCTATCCCGATTTTCTCTGCCAGTTGCCCGGCAGTGCAGACAAGCCCGGAGCGATTCTGGCGGTGGAGTACAAGGGGGCCGATCGCTGGAACGGGGCCGAGGATGATCGTTTGATCGGGGGTCTGTGGGCCAACCTGTCGGAAGGCCGCTGCCGGTTCGTGATGGTCAAGGACAAGCGGTGGGATTGGATTGAGGAGGCGCTGAAATGAAATTCACCGAACTCCTCGCCGGCGCGTGGGCCAGGAACGACTCGCTGCTCTGCGTCGGCCTCGACCCCGACCCGGCGAAGTTCCCCGCCCATCTGAAGGGCGACATCTTCCGCTTCTGCGCCGAAATCGCCGACGCTACGGCCGACCTGGCCTGCGCCTTCAAGCCGCAGATCGCCTACTTCGCCGCGCGCCGCGCCGAGGACCAGCTCGAAGCGCTGATCGCCCATATCCACGCCCGGCATCCCGGCGTTCCGGTGATCCTCGATGCCAAGCGCGGCGATATCGGCAGCACGGCGGAGCAATACGCCATCGAGGCCTTCGAGCGCTACCGGGCCGACGCGGTCACCGTGAATCCCTACCTGGGGCGCGACTCGATCGAGCCCTGGCTGGCGTACCCGGACAAGGGCGTGATCCTGCTGTGCCGCACCTCGAATCCCGGCGGCAGCGACATCCAGTTCCTGAAAGTCGGTTCCGGCGGGACGGCGGTATATGAGCTGATCGCCGAAAAAGTCGCCAAGGAATGGAACCCGGACAATAAATACGCCGGCCAGCTGGGACTTGTCGTCGGCGCCACCTTTCCGGCGGAGCTTGCGCGGGTGCGCGCGATCGTCGGCGACCTGCCGCTGCTCGTTCCCGGCATCGGCGCGCAGGGCGGCGACATCGAGGCGACGGTCAGGGCAGGGAAAACGGCCGCCGGCGCCGGCCTGATGATGAGCTCCTCGCGCGCTATCCTCTACGCCGGCCGGGACGAAAATTTTGCCGCCGCCGCGCGCAAAGTCGCACTGGAAACCCGCGCCGCGATCAACCGGTACCGCCCCAAAAATATAAACTCGCCAGCCGACTCATTCGGATAAGATTTGCCATGCGCACGCCCGCCCGCAAGACCGCAGCCGCACCCCCTGCCACACCTCCGGCCAAGCCGGCAACCGGAGCGCTTCCCCGGCGCACGCGCGCCCTGCCGCGCCCGGCGAGCGCCGGCGACATCGGCCCGACCGCCTCGCCGGAACGCATCGAGAGTTTTGCCATCGACCAGGCGATCGACGCCGCCCAGCAGGCCCGCATCGCCGCGATGCGCGACATCATTTCCGGCGCGGCGCCGGAAGAGTCCCGCCGACTGCTGCAGGCCCTGCTGCGCGAGCAAAGGCTCGCGCTCGACCAATCCGGCGCCAACCCGGATCAGGAGCTCGCCCCGGACTGGCGCACGGGGGGTTATCCCTACCGGAATCTGATGACGCGCCGCAATTACGAGCGGCAAAAGTACCGCCTGCAGGTCGAACTGCTCAAGCTGCAGGCCTGGGTCAAGGAAACCGGGCAGCGCGTCGTGATCCTCTTCGAGGGCCGCGACGCGGCCGGCAAGGGCGGCACGATCAAGCGCTTCATGGAACATCTCAACCCGCGCGGCGCCCGCGTGGTGGCGCTGGACAAGCCCTCCGAGGTCGAGCGTGGCCAGTGGTACTTCCAGCGCTATGCGAAACATCTGCCCACTGCCGGAGAAATCGTGCTGTTCGACCGCTCGTGGTACAACCGCGCCGGCGTCGAGCGCGTGATGGGTTTCTGCAGCGACGCCGAATATCAGGAATTCATGCGCCAGGTGCCCGAATACGAGCGCATGATGGTGCGCAGCGGCATTCACATGATCAAGTTCTGGTTTTCCGTCTCGCGCGACGAGCAGCGCCGCCGCTTCAAGGAGCGTCGCGTGCATCCGCTCAAGCAGTGGAAGCTCTCGCCGATCGACCTGGCCTCGCTCGACAAATGGGAGGGCTACACCAAGGCCAAGGAAGCGATGTTCTTTAACACCGACACCGCCGACGCCCCGTGGACCGTCGTCAAGTCCGACTGCAAGAAACGCGCGCGCCTCCAGGCGATGCGCTACGTCCTGCATCGCCTGCCCTACGCCAACAAGGACCAGGAGCGCATCGGCCCGCTCGACCCGCTGATCGTCGGCCGCGCCAACGTGGTCTACGAACAGGGCGAGGTGCACGGCGGCCCGATTCTGTAGCCGCGAGACTCCCATGGCCGATCTTGCCACGCTGCTGCAGCCGCGCATCGCCGATCGCGAAGGCTTGCGCGAATTCGCCGAAGCGCTCGAGGACCAGGCGCCCGGCATCGAGCGCGACATCGCCGCGCTGCGCAAGTCGCCCGCCGATCGCGCGCTCATCGCCCGGCTGTTTCGCGCCCTGCACACGATCAAGGGCGACGCCGGCTTGTGCAAGGTCGACATCGGCGTGGCGCTCGCCCATCCGCTCGAATCCCTGCTGGCGCGCTGCCGCGCTGGCGAGATGCCGTTTTCCGACCTGCTCGCCGAGTTGATGCTGCTCACCCTGGACCGGCTGGAAATGGTCATCGAGGCGATGGATGGCGCCCTCGATGTCACCCCTCTCAAGCTGCCGCAGCTGGTCGGCGGGCTGGAGAGTCTGGCCGGCGCGCCCGCGGGCGATATCGCTCATCGCGCCGCGGCAGTGATCGAAGCCGTTACCGGCTTCCGCCCGCGCCAGCCGGACATCGAGGTGCCGCCGGTGATGGATTTCGCGCCCCTCCAGACCGACCGTGCCGCCGATTTGTGGTTTTTCTCGACCCTGGCGCTGCAACTCGAAAACCGCGCGCCGGCCTTCGCCGGCCGCACGGATCGTCTGCTGCGCCTCGCCCTCGACACCAACGCCGCCGCCGGCGACCCGGTCGACGCCGCGCAATTGGCGGCCGCCGTCTACACCCACGACATCGGCATGATGTTCCTGCCCGAGAGCGTCTGGCTCAAGAGCGAGAAGCTCTCCGACGCGGATCGGGAGAGGTTGCGCGACCACCCGCAGCAGGCCGCCGGCCTGCTGCAGCGCATGCCCGGCTGGACCGCGGCGGCGGAAATGGTGCGGCAGCATCACGAAAAACCCTGCGGCCGCGGCTATCCGGAGGGTCTCGCGGGCGACGCCATTTGCCCTGGGGCGAAAATCCTGGCCATCGTCGACGCCTTCGAGGCCGTCACCCTCAAGCACAGCAACCGCGGCCAGAACCGTTCGCTGATCCGCGCCATCGCCGAAGTCAACGCCTGCGACGACCAGTTCGCCGCCGAGTGGATCGAACCCTTCAACCGCGTGATCCGCAAGATGGTCGAGAGCTGATGGCGGACGACATCCGCTTGCCGCGGTTCCCCGAATGCTGGGAAACCTGCGGCAACTGCGGGCAAGGCGAAGTGGAAGTGCTGGAAGTGCATGTCCGGCCCGGCGCCACGGTGCGCCACGAAGACAACCTGATCACCCTGGAAACCGGCAAGATCGCGCTCGACATCCCCTCGCCGCGCGCCGGCACCATCGTCGAAGTGCTGGTCAGCGCGGGCGACACGGTATGCGAGGGCGCCCTGATCGCGCGCATCGAACCCGCCTGAAAGCGGAAAGTCGGCGCTGGCGGGACGGCAGTAGCGGCCCATTCTTTGTGGGTGTTCCTTCACGTTAACCAGAGCACCGACTTTTTGCATTGACGCGCAATCTGCATGCGCGTAATCTATGCGCATTATTCACAAAGGACTTCGCCATGAGCACCGCGAAGAAAGCGGCCAACCTGAGCATTCGCGCCGATCTGCTCGAGGAGGCGCGCGCCTACAAGATCAACCTGTCGCAGACGCTCGAAGCCGCGCTGGCGGTTGAGCTCAAGAAGGAAAAGGAGCGCCGCTGGCGGGAGGAAAATCGCGCCGCGATCGACGCCTACAACCGCCATATCGAACGCGACGGTTTGTGGAGCGACGGGATACGCCTGTTCTGATGGCGCATCTGGACGTTTACCCCAACCCCAATGCAGCCGCCAAGGGCTTCCCTTATCTGCTGGAGTTGCAGGCCGGCCTGCTCGGCGACATGCCGACCACGGTCGTCGCTCCGCTCGGTTTGCCGAAAGTCATCGACCAGATTCCCGTGTTGCGCCTGAACCCCACCGTCACCGTCGCCGGGCAGCGCCTCGTGGTCATGACCCAGGAGCTCGCGGCCATCAAGCGCCGGCAGTTGAAGGCACCCGTCGCCAACCTCACATCCCAGCGCGAGGAAATCCTCGCCGCCATCGATTTTCTTTTCACTGGATTTTAAAAATGGCCCAATACGTCATGTCGATGCTCCGCGTGAGCAAGATCGTCCCCCCGAAGCGCCAGATCATCAAGGACATCTCGCTGTCCTTCTTCCCCGGCGCGAAGATCGGCCTGCTCGGCCTCAACGGCTCCGGCAAGTCGACCGTGATGAAGATCATGGCCGGCGCCGACAAGGAGTTCGACGGCGAGGTGCAATGGCTGCCCGGCATCTCGATCGGCTACCTGCCGCAGGAACCCGCGCTCGACGCCGACAAGACCGTCAGGGAAGAAGTCGAGGCCGGCCTCGGCGCCATCGTCGAGGCGAAACAAAAACTTGAAGAGATCTACGCCGCCTACGCCGAGCCGGATGCCGACTTCGACAAGCTGGCCGAGGAGCAGGCGAAATACGAGGCGATCATTTCCGTGGCCGGCGCCGATGTCGAGAACCAGATGGAGATCGCCGCCGACGCGCTGCGCCTGCCGCCCTGGGACGCCAAGATCGGCAATCTCTCCGGCGGCGAGAAGCGCCGCGTCGCGCTGTGCAAGCTGCTGCTGCAAAAGCCCGACATGCTGCTGCTCGACGAGCCGACCAACCACCTCGACGCCGAGTCGGTCGAGTGGCTCGAGCAGTTCCTCGTGCGCTTCCCCGGCACCGTGGTCGCCGTCACGCACGACCGCTACTTCCTCGACAACGCGGCGGAGTGGATCCTCGAACTCGACCGCGGCCACGGTATCCCCTGGAAGGGCAACTACTCGAGCTGGCTCGAGCAGAAGGAAGCGCGCCTCGAACAGGAACAGAAGCAGGTCGACGCCCACATGAAGGCGATGAAGGTCGAGCTCGAGTGGGTGCGCAGCAACCCGAAGGCGCGGCAGGCGAAGTCGAAGGCCCGCCTCGCCCGCTACGAGGAAATGGCCAGCTTCGACTACCAGAAGCGCAACGAGACGCAGGAAATCTTCATCCCGCCCGGCGAACGGCTCGGCAACGAGGTGATCGAGTTCAAGAATGTCTCCAAGGCCTTCGGCGACCGGCTGCTGATCGACAATCTCTCCTTCCGCATTCCGCCCGGCGCCATCGTCGGCATCATCGGCCCGAACGGCGCCGGCAAATCGACGCTGTTCCGCATGATCCAGCAGAAGGAAAAACCCGACAGCGGCGAGATCGTCATCGGCCCGACGGCCAAGATTGCCTCGGTGGATCAATCCCGGGAGGGGCTGGAGAACGACAAGACTGTCTGGGAAGCCGTCTCGAAAGGGCAGGACATCCTCACCGTCGGCAAGTTCGAGATGCCTTCGCGCGCCTACCTCGGCCGTTTCAACTTCAAGGGCGGCGACCAGCAAAAGATCGTCGGCAAGCTCTCCGGCGGCGAGCGCGGTCGGCTGCATCTGGCCTCGACGCTGATCCAGGGCGGCAATGTGCTGCTCTTGGACGAACCGTCAAACGACCTCGACGTCGAGACGCTGCGTGCGCTCGAGGACGCGCTGCTGGAGTTCTCCGGCTGCGTGCTGGTGATCTCGCACGACCGCTGGTTCCTCGACCGCATCGCTACGCACATCCTCGCCTGCGAGGGCGATTCGCAGTGGGTGCTCTTCGAGGGCAACTACCGCGAGTACGAGGACGACAAGAAGAAACGCATGGGCGAAGACGGCGCGGCGCCGCACCGGCTGCGTTACCGGCCGATCAGCCGCTGATCGGAAAAGTCGGCGCGGGCGGGACGGCGAAAAAAAGCCCCGACCTTGTGGGCCGGGGCTGAAACGGTTCCTTTGCGGAACCGGAGGAGGAGACGTTGAGAGACTTATCGGCCTTGCCGGCGGCCGAATTAAGCGGCCTTCTTCACTTTCGGGGTGGTGGCGCCGACAGCCTTGACAGTCGCGGAGGTCGCGGCGGCGACGTTCGCTTCCGCCATCTCGGCGACCTGCTTGGCAGCCTTGTTCATGGTCTCGTAGGCGGAGTTGGCGGCGGCGATCGCGGACTTGACCGCGGCGACGGCGACGTCCGAACCCGCCGGGGCGTTCTTGACCGCCTTGTCCAGGGCGGAGGCGACATTCCTGTTCAGCTCGACATACTGGCTGTCGAAGATCTTGGAGAACTCTTCCTGGGTCTGATTGGCGATCTCATACAGGCTGCGCGAGTAGGAAACGGCCTTCTCGAAGGTGGGCTGGGCCAGGGCTGCCTGCATGCTCATCAGTTCCTGCACGTCCTTGGCGGCCAGAAGGGTCTTGGCGTTGCTGACACTGTCTTCCAGCAGGGTGCGGGCGGTATTCAAATTCAGGGCAGCCAGGCGCTCGGCGCTGGCGAACGCGGTGTTGGCGATGGTCAGCAGGGTTTCGACGCCGGCCTTGTTGGCGCCGGCGAGTTGTTCGGGGGTCGTGTACATGGCGATCTCCTAAAAGGGGAAGCTCGTGGTTGAAAGTTTAACCGTGCTTAAAACAGGCTGAAACGATCCCGATGCTCAATGTTGCAGCGCATCATGGGCCTCATTATAGGAATGGGTTTTCGGAAGTCAAGCGATTTTTGTGCGATGCAGCAAAAAAGTTTTCCCGACGGAACAACGCAGACCATACAACGGATTACGTCCATTGCGGGGAGATTTCGCCTGTCTCGGCGGGAAGCCCGGCGGAGCCCGGCAGTCTATGCTGCCTCGCGACAACCCCGGGAGATCGAGATCATCGCGCCGCTGCCGGCGGGGTCGTTCTGGCGCCCTTCGGCTGGATGACCGCGGTGACGCGGCCCTCCCTGCCGCCCGGGGTCGCCCCCGGCGTCGCGGTCACGAGGTATCGCCCGGTCTTGGCGTCGTAGGAAATGTAATGGCCACGCACTTCGTCGGCGCCGCTCCTGACGAAGGCGCGCTGGAAGAACTCCGCTTTTTCGCTGTGCGCGTCATACTCGATGCGCTCCGCTTCGCCCTCGATGAATTCATCCAGGCCCTCGCGTTTCTGCCGGAAGCGCGCCAGCCCGCCTGCGCCGCCCGTGGCGACGCCCTTCTGGAAACCTTCGGCGTCCTGGGTCACGACCAGCTTCGCCGCGCGGATCACCAGGGTGCCCTGGGACAGGACGACGTTGCCTTCAAACACGTGCACACGCTTGACGTCATCCACGGTAACCCGATGGGCTTCGAGGTGGACCGGCTGGTCGCGGTCTGCGCGCTCGGCAAGTACCGGACCGGGGGCGAGGAGCGCGGCGAGGACGGCAAGGGTGCGGCTGCAGGCAGGTAGGGTCATGTCAGCGGGAAGTCCGGGTTTTCGTGACGGGTTGCGGCCCAACCAGAGCCTTCTCCTCGCGGAAGAATACGCCCCGAACCGCGCCTTCGAGCACATAGGTCGAAGTCGTGTTGTCTGCATTCAAGCTGCTGCCCGCGATCTGGCTCCGCCCTTGGGCGATCGTCACGGGCATGTTCGTCCGGGCGGTTTCCTCTTCGGGCCAGACGTCGAGCAGCGACGTGGTCAGCACCGTGTCCGGCCGGCCGTCGATGCCGCGGCGGCTGATGCGCACCTCGTCGATCAGCCGGACGTGTTCGCCCTTGTCGCTCAGCCGCGCCTCGCGCGCGCTGATGAGGGTGGGCGGATCGCGGTGATAGGTAATGCGCGGCGCGCTGATGATGGTGGTGTCGTCCTGCGGGTAATGACGCATCCGGGCGGCGACGACCGTGTGCTGCAACAGGCCCTGCATATCGTAGCGGCGCACCTCGAACTGATCGACAATGAAATCAGGGCCGGTACGCAACCGGTCATCTTCCGCAGGCATGGGGGCGCGGCTGGCCAGTTCGAGCCAGTAGCTCAGGCCGGCGAGCAGCCCGGCCAGCAGCAGCGGAAACAGCACGGCGACACGGTTGGTCCGGACGGGCATCGCGCGGTTTCAGTCGAGATAGGGCGCCATCACGCGTTCCCAGCTGCCCTGGGCGCGCAGCACCAGCTCGCAGACCTCGCGCACCGCGCCCGCTCCGGCGCTGGCGCGCGTGACATAGCTGACGTGGTTCAGCACCAACGGATGGCCGTCCGGCACGCTGGCGGAAAAGCCGCAGCGGCGCAGCAGCGGCAGGTCGATCAGGTCGTCGCCCATGTAACCGCACTCTTCGAACGCAAGGTGCTCGCGCGCGAGCAGGGAGGCCATCGCCGCGCGCTTGTCCTCGATGCCCTGCAGCACCAGGCCGATGCCGAGATTGGCCGCGCGTGTGGTGACGATCGACGAGTCGCGCCCGGTGATGATCGCCAGTTTGACGCCGGATTTCGCCAGCAGCTTGAGACCCAGACCGTCGCGGCTGAAGAAAGCCTTGCCGAAATCGCCCTCGGGGCCGAAATAGAGCCGGCCGTCGGTCATCACGCCGTCGATGTCGAAACCCATCAGCCGCACGCGGGCGGCACGTTCCTGGCAGTCCATCAGATCACCTTGGCGCGGAAAAGGTCGTGCATGTTGAGAGCGCCGGCCAGCCGGCCGTCGGCCGCGGTGACGAGCAACTGGTTGACCTTGTGACGCTCCATGATTTCGACGGCCTCGACGGCGAGCCGTTCCTGAGCGATGGTGCGCGGCGCGCGCGTCATGATCGCGCCGACCGCGACCGGGCGCAGGTCGCCCAGCCGATCGAGCGCGCGGCGCAGGTCGCCGTCGGTGAAAATCCCGGCCAGGCGGTGCGCGTCGTCGAGCACCGCGACCATGCCCATGCCGCCGCGCGACATTGCGGCCAGCACCGCCGGGATGGTCGCGTCCGCGCCGACGCAGGCGACGCGCTCCAGCGGCTGCATCACGTCGCGCACATGGGTGAGCAGCTTGCGGCCGAGCGCGCCGCCCGGATGCGAGCGGGCGAAATCGTCGGCCGAGAACCCGCGCGCGTCGAGCAGGGCGACGGCGAGGGCGTCGCCGAGCGCGAGCGCTACTGTCGTGCTCGCGGTGGGCGCGAGATTGAGCGGGCAGGCCTCTTCGTCGACCCGGGCATCGAGATGGACGTCGGCCTCTCGCGCCAGGGAAGAATTATCGCTGCCGGTGATGGCAATCAGCTTGCCACCCTGTCGCTTGACCAGGGGCACGACGGTCAGCAGTTCGTCGTTTTCGCCGGAATTCGAGAGCGCGATCAGCACGTCGTCCTCCGCGATCATGCCGAGATCGCCATGCACCGCCTCGGCGGCGTGGACGAAGTAGGCCGGCGTGCCGGTGCTGGCCAGGGTGGCGGCAATCTTGCGCCCGATATGCCCGGATTTGCCGATGCCGCTGACGATGACGCGGCCATGGCAGGCAAGGATCAGGCCGACTGCACGGGCGAAGGAAAGGTCGATGCGGGCCGCGACTTTCTCCAGCGCGGCAGCCTCGATGGTGAGGACGCGACGAGCCTGGGCGAGGAGATGTGCCGCGGCGGGGATCGGTGGCATTTGCGGGGGAAGAGGTCGCGGGGGTCGCGGGCAGGCGGCCCGCGCGGACGGTTATCGATTGAAGCAAATTATAACGACCCCGCGCCCCGCCGCGAGAGCCCGACAGACCCCGCGTCCAATCCTGCGGCTGCTCGCCGCCGCGATCTGCGCAGGCGCGGAAAGGCTGCGCAGGGTTGGGCGATCTTGCGGCTCAGTTCGCCTGGCAGACGGTAAAGAGGGTGGCGTCGTCGGCCGGCCCGACCGCGACGAATGAAGGGCCCACCAAGGCCGCAACCTCTCCCGGGCCGATCACGCGCAGCGTTCCGGTTTGCGTGTTGCCGTCGTCGAGGGTCGTGTCCAGTTGCCGAACGAAACGCCCCTGGACGCCGGACATGCAGACAAAAAAGTTCGCCGCCCAAACCACGCCCGCCGGAGTTACGGGGTCGCCGGTAACGCCGATGCGTCCGCCGTCGGCGTTGCGAGGGAAATAGGCGTCTCCGGCAGCCCCGCTGGCGGGCAGCACCGTGGTTCCCGTGGCCAGGCCCGCGAGGCGCACGTGCTGCCAGAAGAGAGCGGTTTCGTCGGCGATGGCAGCGGAATTCCAGGCGCCGTTGATGCGCGCGTTTCCGATGGTGGCGGCCGGCCCCAGTTGTCCCCCGGTGAAATTGGTGTTGGCCCTCGGGTCGTCGCCCGGCAAGGCGCGGAAACGGTCCTGATAGGCGTAAATGAAGGTGGAGATGTTCCTGATGTCGTTGGCGAAATTCTTCACCTTCGCGCTGTTGATCAGTTCCTGGCCTTTCAGCACGCCGCCGAGCAGCAGGCCGATGATGACCAGCACGATGGCGATTTCGACCAGGGTGAAGCCGGATTGCTGTTTCATTATTTCCTCTGTCGGAAGCGGTTATTGGCTATTGGCCAAAAAATACTAGCATGTGCCGTGCCATCCTGCGCGACAGGGCTTCCCGTTTCAATCCGGGGTTTCCATAGGGGGCGACTGCGTGGGGATGCGGCGCGCGCACCCGTCATACCTGTCAGGTTTTCGACAATATGTCGCGGTTCCAACGGGAAGGTGGGCCGCAACAGCAATTTCAGAAAATGTTCGATGCGTGCTTATCCGGTTGTCACAGACAGTCTGAGCCTCCGGGCCTCAGTCTCTCTAGACGACCAGGGAGTACGGGCATACAATGCGACCCTCTGTGGGGGCGTAGCTCAGCTGGGAGAGCGGTTGGTTCGCAATCAACAGGTCGGGAGTTCGATCCTCCCCGTCTCCACCATTTCACAAAGGTCAGACTTTGCTCTGGCCTTTTTCTCGCCCCGCGAAGGCCCAACAGGCGCGGGGTTTCGCGGCCGGTGCGAATTCCGGGGCGACCGTTTCCACCCCGTTTTCGCCGTCCCGACCGCCCGAATCCCTCTCTTTTCTCTGTTTATGCGCAGGTCGCCCTGCTGACGACCCCACGCAACGGCGCGGGTTTCCGGGCGGTGGTTTGCGCTCCAGAATGCCAGGAGAGAGAAGCATCGAGCCACGTCACCCGGCTAGGTCCGCAATGCTCTGGCGCTGCGAAGTCCAGTCGTCGGGCAGCGGATTACGCACGAAGAACTCCAACGCCAATCCGACCGGCTGCCGGCCACGGGCGATGTCCTCGACCACGTCGGGCGCCAGCCGGGCAAGCTTCAGCGTCTTCTGCACTCGCACCTTGTCGATGCCCTCGGCGGCGGCGAGCTCGGCGATGTTGGCGACCTTGCCCTCGTCCAGCAACTGCTGCCAGAAGAGCCCGCGCGCCAGGGCCCGCATCAGGGCGGCGTCGGACGTCGGACCTCCGAGTGGGGCCGGCGTGGCGAGGCGCCCGTCGGTGGTCGGATGCACGACGACCTTCTTCGCCTTGTGACGCACGAAGCGCACCGGGATGAAGGTAGTCAGCTTGACCCCGCCGTCGGTTTTCTGGGTGCGGCATTCCGCCCGTCCGGTCTGTCGCAGTGTCGTCATGCTATCGCCTCCATTTCAAGCTCGCGCAGTTCCGCGCCGATGCTGTTCGGCGCCAGCTCACCCACCAGTTCCGTCCAGCCCATCGGCTGCCATTCGATGTCGATGCCGTCGTTGCGCAACTGCACCCGCTGGATCAGCAACCGCACCAGCCGGCAGCGCTCGGCGGGAAACAACTGATTCCACACCACCGACAGGTTGCGCATCGCCAGCACTACCGCCGGCTCGTCGATGCCCGCCTGGCGCCGCTTCACCTCGTCCCACACTGCCTGGATCACCTCCGGCCCCTGCAGGGCGGCCTTGACCTGCTCCAGCACCAGCACCTCGATCTGGTCGGCGGGAACGATGCCGAAGGGGTTGGTGCCCCGGCCGAACTTCTTGTCGGCGCTGGGCAGGTAGTAGCGATAGACCTTGCCGCCCGGCTTCCTGGTTGCCGTCGGCAGCATCCGGTCGCCGTTGGGGGCGAACAGCAGGCCGCGCAGCGGGGCATCGGTCTTGTGCTTGGTGACCGTCATCGCCGCCCGCGCACTCGACTCCTCGGCGAGGATGGCCTGCACCTGGTCCCACAGCGCCTGATCGATGATGGCTTCATGCTGGCCGGGGTGGTTCTTGCCCTTGTGGCGGATGACGCCGAGGTAGATGGGGTTGCGCAGGGTCTTGTAGAGGTTCTGCTTGGTGATCGGCCGCCCGGGCCGGAAGACGCCCTTGCTGTTGGTCCATGTCTTGGTGGTGATGCCCTGGCGGTTCAGTTCGCGGGCGAGCTCTGTGGTCGAGCGCAATTCCGCGAAGCGGCGGAACAGGGTGCCGACGATGGGGGTCTCCTGCGGGTTGGGGATCAGTTGCCGGCTGCCGACGTCGTAACCGAGAGGCGGTACGCCGCCCATCCACATGCCCTTGGCCTTGCTGGCCGCGATCTTGTCGCGGATGCGCTCGCCGGTCACCTCCCGCTCGAACTGGGCGAAGGAGAGCAGGATGTTCAGCATCAACCGGCCCATCGACGTGGCCAAATTGATCTGCTGGGTGACGGCGCTGAAGCTCACGCCGCGCTGATCGAAGAGTTCCACCATCTTGGCGAAATCGGCCAGCGAGCGCGTCAGGCGGTCGATCTTGTACACGACGACGATGTCGATCTTGCCGGCGTCGATGTCCGCCAGCAGGCGTTTCAATGCCGGGCGCTCCATATTGCCGCCGGAGAATCCGCCGTCGTCGTAGTCGTCGACCACCGGAATCCAGCCCTCGGCCCGCTGGGCACTGATGAAGGCCTGCCCGGCCTCGCGCTGGGCGTCGATGGAATTGAAGGACTGATCCAGGCGCTCGTCGGTGGAGACGCGGCAATAGACGGCGCAGCGTTTGCGGGTGACGGGGGCCTTCATTGCTTGCCGCCCTTCTGCTTGAGCCCGAAGAAGGCCGGTCCCGACCATTGGCAGCCGGTGATGTGGCGGGCCACCGCCGATAGGCTCTTGAAG
>JAGXSN010000207.1 GCA_018333815.1 Sulfuritalea sp.
CGTAACGCGGGGGCGGAGCGCGGTGCTCGATGCGGGGCGGGTGGGCGGGCGGCATGACAACATGGGGGCGCCCGCCGCGCTCCCAACGACCGCCGTGGTGTCGCCAATGATCGCCGTGACGCTCCCAGCGGTGGGGCGCCCAGTAGTAGCCCGGACGCGGCACCTCCCAGCGGCCCGGCACCCAGACGTAGCGGGCGCCCGCCCAGTTCCAGTAGCCCCCGATCCAGATATAGCCGACCACCGGCGGCGTGCCGATGTACTCGTATTGCAGCGGCGGCGGGGCGACGCGCACCACCGGCGCGTCGTAATAGGTGTCTTCCACGGGGACGACCGCACAGCCGCCGACCAGCATGGTCGCGCTTGCCAGAGCCGTCAGCAGCATTTTGCCTTTCATTAATATTTTCCTTGTCGCGAAACGGGCGCGGGATGCCGCCTCGCCTCGAATAACGCCTGCGCGGTCCGACTTATATACGCGGTGGGCAGAATGTTACAAAGACTTGCATTTGGCGATGGCGTTATAGTCGCGCCATGCTCGATCTTGTCTCTCTCGCGCAGGCACTCGGCGCGCATGCCTGCCGCTTCGACGCCGACCTGCTGCCGGTCTGCGACTCGACCAACGCCGTGCTGCTCGGGCGTGCGGAAGCCGGCGCGCCGTCGGGTGCGGTCGTGATCGCCGCGGCCCAGACGGCCGGCCGCGGCCGGCGCGGCCGGGCCTGGGTCTCCGCGCCCGGCGACAGCCTGACCTTCTCGCTGCTGTGGCGCTTCGCACCGGGCGCCGTGCCGCTTGGCCTGTCGCTTGCCGCCGGCGTGGCGGTGACGAACGCGCTGGCGAAAGTCGGCGCTGGCGGGACGGCACTGAAATGGCCGAATGACGTGCTGAAGGACGGCCGCAAGCTCTCCGGGATACTGGTCGAGCTGGTGCCGGGCCAGACCCATGCCGCGGTGATCGGCATCGGCCTCAACCTGCGGCTGCCCGAATCCCTGCCGTCCGGGCTGCGTGAAACCGCGGCCGCGCTCGATGTGCCGATCGCCACCAACGTGCTGCTGGCGACGCTGCTGATCGAACTGCGCGCCGTGCTGGAGCGTTTTGCCGTCACGGGTTTCGTCGGCCTGCGGGCAGACTGGCTCGAGCGCCATGTCTTTCAGGAGCGGCCGGTGCTTGTGGCGGGCGATTTCGCACCGCCGCGCGCGGGCCTCTGCCGCGGGGTGGATGACGACGGCGCGCTGCTGCTCGAGGCGGAGGGGCGGATCGAACGCATCCTTACCGGTGACGTTTCGCTGCGTGGTGCGGCGTGAACCTGCTGTGCCTCGACGCGGGCAACACCCGGCTCAAATGGGGGCTGCACGACGGCGCGCGCTGGCTGGCGCAAGGGGCGCTCGAACACGCCGCCGGCGCGGAACTGCTGCCCGCCCGCCTGCCCGCCCCCGCGGGCCGCATCCTCGCCTGCAACGTCGCGGGCGGCGCGGTCGCGCAAGGAATCGAAGCCCTCGCGGCGACGCTCGGCGTGCCGCTCGACTGGTTCCGCAGCAGCAAGTCTTGTTGCGGCGTGACCAACGGCTACGATCATCCGGCGCAACTCGGCGCCGACCGCTGGGCGGCGCTGGTCGGGGCGCGCGGTGTGCACACGGGTGATGCGCTGGTGGTGATGGCCGGCACGGCGACGACGATCGACGTGCTGGCCGCGGACGGCCGCTTTCGCGGCGGGCTGATCCTGCCGGGCCTCGAACTGATGCAGAAAGCGCTGGCGCGCCATACGGCCGGCCTGCCCGAAGCGCGGGGCGCATGTCGCGACCTGCCGACCAATACCGATGATGCGATCGTCAGCGGCGCGCTGCACGCCACGCTCGGCGCGATCGAGCGCATGAGCCGTCTCGCCAAGACTGACTTTCGCGTGCTCCTGTCCGGCGGTGCGGCCGACGCACTGGCGCCGCATCTCGCTCGGCCTGTGCTGCGCGTCGACAATCTCGTGCTGGAAGGGCTCGCGCGCGTGGCGGGCTGCTGATAAGATTTTCGCTTTACCTATCCAACAACAATCCTGCGGGAGGGAAACATGGCTCAGACGCGCGTCATCCTCGACGAATCCGAAATTCCGACGCACTGGTACAACATTGCCGCCGACCTGAAGAATCCGCCGGCGCCGCCGCTCGGCCCGGACGGCCAGCCGGTTTCGCCGGACAAGATGCTGGCGATCTTCCCCGGCCCGATCCTCGAGCAGGAAATGTCGGCCGAGCGCTGGATCCCGATCCCCGAGGAGGTGCGCAAGATTTACGCGCTGTGGCGCCCGAGCCCGCTGTGCCGCGCCGAGCGGCTGGAGCAGATGCTCGGCACGCCCTGCAAGATCTTCTACAAGTATGAAGGCGTGTCGCCGGCCGGCTCGCACAAGCCGAACTCCGCCGTGCCGCAGGCCTGGTTCAACAAGATCGCCGGCACGCAGCGGCTGGTCACCGAGACCGGCGCCGGCCAGTGGGGCTGCTCGCTGGCGCTGGCCGGCCAGATGTTCGGCCTGCCGGTGCGCATCTACATGGTCAAGGTGAGCTACGAGCAGAAGCCTTATCGCCGCCTGATGATGCAGACCTTCGGCGGCGAGGTGCTGGCCAGTCCGACCAATCTGACCCAGGCCGGCCGCGACGTGCTGGCCCTTGATCCGGAGAATCCCGGCAGCCTCGGCATCGCGATTTCCGAAGCCGTCGAGGAAGCGGTGTCGGCGCCGGGCACCAAGTACGCGCTCGGTTCGGTGCTCAACCACGTGCTGCTGCACCAGACCGTGATCGGCCTCGAGGCCAAGAAGCAGTTCGAGAAGATCGGCGAATATCCCGACATGATGTTTGCGCCCTGCGGCGGCGGCTGCAACTTTGCCGGCGCGACTTTCCCCTTCCTCGGCGACGCGGCGGCGGGCGACAAGCGGGCGCAGAAGATCCGCATGGTCGCGGTCGAGCCGGCCTCCTGCCCGACGCTGACCAAGGGTGTCTACGCTTACGACTACGGCGACGCCTCCGGCTACACGCCGCTGATGAAGATGTACACGCTGGGCCACGACTTCATGCCGCCGGGCATCCACGCCGGCGGCCTGCGCTACCACGGCGACAGCCCGCTGATCTCGCAGCTCTACCACGAAAAGCTGATCGAGGCGGTGGCCGTGCATCAGACCGCGACCTTCGAGGCCGGCGTGATGTTCGCGCGCGCCGAGGGCATCATCCCCGCGCCCGAATCGGCCCACGGCATCCGCGCCTGCATCGACGAGGCGCTGCGCTGCAAGCAGACCGGCGAGCCGAAGACGCTGTTCTTCAACCTGTCGGGCCACGGCCATTTCGACATGACGGCGTACGAGAGCTACTTCGCCGGCAAGCTCGAAGACTTCGAGTATCCGGCCGAGGCGATCCGTGAATCCCTCAAGCGCCTGCCCAAGGTCGGCTGAGGAGCGGCGGGCCACGGCGATGCGCATCGCATTTCTCGTCCTGCTGCTGGCGAATCTGGTCCTCTTCGTCTGGGGGCAGGGCCATCTCGGCACGCAGGGCGCCGGGCGCGAGCCCGAGCGCATGGCGCAGCAACTCGCGCCGGAGAAGCTGCGCATCGTTCAGGCCCAATGACTTTCATCGTCGTTCTGACCGGCGGCATCGGCAGCGGCAAGAGCGCGGCGGTGGAACGCTTCGCCGCGCTGGGCGCCGCCATCGTCGATACCGACGTAATTGCGCGCGAACTGACTGTGCCGGGGGGCGCCGGCATTGCGCCGATCCGTGCCGCCTTCGGCGAGGCGGTGATGGCGGCCGATGGCGCGCTCGACCGCGCCGCGATGCGCCGCATCGCTTTCAGCGATCCCGCCGCACGCAAGCGCCTCGAAGCCATCCTGCATCCGCTCATCCGCGCCGAGGCGGAGCGGCGCCTGGGCCGTCTTGCCGCCACCGACTTTGCCTATGCGCTGCTGGTCGTGCCGCTGCTGGTTGAGTCGGGCGGCTATCGCGACCGCGTCGACCGCGTCTGCGTCGTCGATTGTCCGGAGGAAACCTGCATCGCCCGCGTCATGCGGCGCAGCGGGCTGGCGCGCGGGGAAGTGGCGGCGATCATGGCGACGCAAGTCGATCGCTCAACCCGCCTGGCTGCGGCGGACGATGTCATCGACAACGCGCGCGGCTTTGGCGAACTCGACACCCAGGTGACCGCGCTGCACGCCCGCTACCTCGCGCTGGCGCGGCAGCGCCGCTGACGGGCGCCGATGCCCACGAATGCGGCAGCTTTCCGTCCGAGTTCCGGTTGAGATTTAGGGACATTTGGGTGAGAATCCCCAAATTCACCCACGAGTCGCCGCGTGATCAGTTACGACTATCCACTGAACGAGCGCATCCGCGCCCTGCTGCGGCTCGAGGACCTGTTCGACCGGACCCTGCACTTCGTCGCAGCGGACGATCCCGAGTCCCACCACGTGGCGCTGGTGACGCTGTTCGACATTCTCGAAGTGGCGAGCCGCGCCGAGCTCAAGTCCGACCTGGTGCAGGAACTCGAGCGTCAGCGCCAAACGCTGCTGACCTTCCGCAACAATCCGGACATCTCCGAAGATGCGCTCAACGGCGCGCTCTACGAGATCGAGCAGGCCGCTGCGGCGCTGCTCGCCATGCAGGGCAAGACCGGCCAGCACCTGCGCGAAAACGAGTGGCTGACGAGCATCCGCAACCGGGCGGGCATACCTGGCGGCGTGTGCGAATTCGACCTGCCGGCGTATCACTTCTGGCTCAATCGCGACGGCGCGCGCCGCCGCGACGATCTCAATGGCTGGATCAAACCGCTGCTGCCGATCCGTTCCGGGCTCGGCATCGTGCTGCGCCTGCTGCGCTCGTCGGGACGCCCCGAACGCCAGGTCGCCCTTCACGGCGCTTTCCAGTTGATGCTCTCGGGCCGCAGCGCCCAGCTGATCCGTCTGCGCCTGTCGCGCCAACAGGCCGTCGTGCCGGAAATCAGCGCCAACAAATATGCGCTCAACATACGTTTCATCGTGCCGGACACCGACATGCGGCCCAGGCAGTCGGACACCGACATCGAGTTCGAACTGACCTTTTGTAACCTTTAGCGATGTTTCGTGATGTAGCTGGACGTTGCAGCTACCCGCCAAAAGCCCCGCAGTTGCGGGGTTTTTTGTTTCTTGGTGTTGCGTATTGAATCCGGGCAGCGCACAATAATAGGGTAGCTACATGGGTAGCCATCTACCTATCAGGTAGCTAGATAGCCAGAAAGGGGCATCATGGGCAAGCTGTCGGACGTTCAACTGCGGAACTGGATCAAGGCCGGCAAGCCGGTCGCCGTCGCCGATGGCGACGGGCTGACTTTCACCCTGTCGGCGAAGGGAACGGCGGCATGGACGCTGCGCTATCGCACAGCCGGCAAGCGCAAGGAATTGACCCTGGGGCGCTACCCCGACATTTCATTGACCAAAGCGCGGGAGATCGCAGCGGAGAAGCGCGTGGACGTGCAACAGGGAATCGACCCGGCCGCCGAAAAGCGCAAGGCCGAACATGCGGCGGCAAACGCTTGGACATTCCGCAAGCTGGCGGAGGACTATTTCGAGAAGGTCGCCGACCGCCTAGCGGACAACACCATCAAGGGCCGCGCCCAGCAACTACGCGACTACGTGCACCCCAAGATCGGCAACATCGCGGCGGCGGACGTGTCCCCGGTCGAGATCGTCGCCATCGTGGAAGCCGCCAGCGTCAAGAGCCTGCACGTTGCCCGGCTGGTGCTGATCGCCATCAAGGAAGTGTTCGCCCACGGCATCGCCCGGCATGTTGTTACGCAAAATCCCTGCGTCCATATCACGGCAAAGGCCATCATCGGCGGCCGGCCGGATCAACGCGAGCGCGTCATGCTGTCGGACGTGGAGATCGCCGAACTGTTCAAGGCGCTGCCGAACATTTCCCGACCGAACGCACTAATGGTTCGCATCCTGTTGGCAACCGGGACTCGGATCGGCGAGCTTGTCCAGGCCGAATGGAAGGATGTGAATTTCGATGCAGCGGAATGGACGATCCCGGTAGAGCATTCGAAAACGAAAAAGGCTTTCACAGTTCCCCTACCTTCGATGGTCGCCGGCTGGTTCGCCGAACTACAAGCAATGGCCTTTGGTTCGCGCTATGTCCTGCCGATTCGCACTCGCAACCAGGGAGCCGAAGGCGATGCGTCAATGGAACCGACAACCCTAAACGCGGCGCTGGATAACCTGGCGACAACACTGGGCGACAAGTGCCGCCGATTCACTCCGCACGATCTGCGATCAACCTGCCGTAGTCACCTGGGCATGCTGGGCGTAGACGTATTAATCGCCGAACGCTGCCTGAATCATTCCCTGGGCGGACTGGTTGCCGTCTATGACAAGGGCGATTACATGACCGAGCGCCGCCGGGCGTTGGAACTTTGGGCGGCGAAACTGGCGACTATCGAGGCCGGCGCTGCCTTCAATGTCGTCCCCTTGAGGCGTGCATGAAACCCCTTTGGACAGTCCCTTACCGTAAAAATCACTGGGACAACTGGGACAACTGGGACGCTCGCCGGAAACCCGCATGGTTAAGCGGAATCGCCCGTCCCGTTTATGCTGTTGTCACTGGGACGCAACTGGGACAACTGGGACACTTCGGAATCAGGACGTATCAGGACGGCGCAGCGTTTCGGCAAAGCGCCGTCCCGCCAGCACCGACTTTTCGACCGGGTGATCCCCATGAACGTGCTTGAAACCCTGTCCCGCGCCGAAGCAGTTATCGACCTGCTGCGGGTCAATCTGGCCGGCGACTTTGGCGCGGAGTTGCCATCGAACGCGGGCCTGACGCTGATCGAGGCGCGGCAGGATTCGGGAGTCGCCGCCTGCGAACTGGTCGCCCACCTGATCCGCGATGCGCGCCGGCAGATCGCCGACCGGCTGGCCGGCGAAGCGGCGGACGCAATGGCGAACCCCCCCCGCGAATCGAAACCTGCCGCCCCACCCCGACGCGCGGCGCAGAAAACGAAGGGGCTTTCTTCCCCCCGCAATGCGCTATCATGTAATCCATTGGATTAGGCAATGCAAACCGTCGCCGAAACCACCAACTATCTGCGCCGCGCTGAAAAGCTGCTGACGGCGGCGGAGCGGGCGGACGTGGTTTCCTACCTGGCGGCGCACCCGAAGGCCGGCGATCTGATCGAGGGAACCGGCGGCGTGCGGAAACTACGCTGGGCAAGGGCCGGCATGGGCAAGAGCGGCGGCGTGCGGGTTATCTACTACGTCCATAGCGAGGCGATGCCGCTTTACCTGTTGACCCTGTTTGCGAAGAACGAACGGGCGAACCTGACGAGGGCGGAGCGCAACGAACTGGCGGGCATAGTGTATATGCTAGTGGATTATTTGCTGGGGGATTGAAACATGAGCAAGGCATTCGAGAGCATCAAGGCGGGACTGACGGAAGCGATAGCGCACGCGAAAGGCGAGAAAGCCGGCGCGGGCGTGCGGGTCTATCGGCCACACACCGTCGACGTGCGGGAACTGCGCCGGCGTGTCGGCATGACTCAAGAGCAATTTGCCGCCCGCTTCGGGTTTTCCGTCGCCACCCTGCGGCACTGGGAGCGCGGCGACCGCGCCCCAGCCGGGCCTGCGCTTGTCCTGCTGAATGTGATTGCGAAGGATCACAAATCCGTCATGCGCGCGCTGCCGATCACGGAACGCGAGTTGGTCGCCGCCTGATGGCAACGAAACGCGAACCGATCCGCTGCCCCTCGCATCCCGGCGAAACGCTGCGGGAGGATGTATTGCCGGCGCTGGGCCTGACTGTTACCGATGCAGCCGGGCAACTTGGCGTTACCCGCGCCACCCTATCGCGTGTCCTGAATTGCCGCAGCGCCATTTCCCCCGAAATGGCGCTGCGGCTGGAAGGCTGGCTAGGTGTAGAGAACGGCGGCCGCGCTGATTTGTGGATCGGGCAGCAAGCCGCCTATGATCTATGGCAGGCGCGCAAGGCCGGCAAGCCAAAGGTTCGCCGGGCGGTAATGGTTGCGGCATGATGACGACGAAACGCGAGCGTAGGCGTCGCATGCAACAGGCTGTTGATCTGACCACGAAGGGTCGGGAGCGTGCCGAAAATAACGGATAGCTACCTGATGGGAAATCGAGAAACCGTTGACCGCAATCCGAAGCGCGGCGCGCGCCATTACCCGCGCGGCTGAACCGAACATGAATCCTGCCACGCCACAGTATTCCGTTTCCGAGGAAATCGCCAACAGCCTCACCCACGGGGTAGGGGTGGTCGCGTCCATCGTTGGGCTCGCGGTGCTGTGCAGTTACGCTGCGCTGCATGGCGAAACGATTCACGTGGTCGCCGCCGCCATCTTCGGCGCCGCACTGATCCTGTGCTATACCAGTTCCACGCTCTACCATGCAATTCCGCTGGCCGGCGCGAAGCCCTGGCTGCGCGCCATCGATCACGCGGCGATCTTCGTCCTGATTGCCGGCACCTACACGCCCTTCATGCTCGTCAGTCTGGGCGGGCCGTGGGGTTGGGGCATGCTCGCCGCGATCTGGTCGCTGGCGGTCGTTGGCATCGTGCTGCGCCTGGTGCTGCGCGGGCGCAGGCACGGTTTCGTGGTCTCGCTTTACGTCGCTATGGGCTGGGCGGCGCTGATCGCCCTCCAGCCGCTGATCGAGACCGTGGCGCCGAACGGACTGCTCCTGTTGCTGGCCGGCGGCCTGGCCTATACCGGCGGCGTGTTGTTCTACCGCTGGCAGCGGCTGCCCTACCACCACGCCATCTGGCACGGCTTCGTCCTGCTCGGCAGCACGGCGCATTTCTTCGCCGTGCTGCTCTATGTGCTGCCCGACGCGGCCTGAGCCTCTTCTGTCAGCGCGACGGCATAGATCAGCGTCGACGTGGCGCTCATAGAGCAGCGGGCCGGGCACGCTCGATCTGCACGCCGACGCGCCTGACGCCGCGCGCGATGCCCACCTTGGCGATCGACACCTTAACCCACGGGGCGCGGAACTCGTCGAGCAGCAGGCCGATGACGAATTCGCCGAGCGTCTCCAGCAGGTTGAACTGCCGGACGGCCAACTCTTCCCGGATGCGCGCGATCACCACCGCATAGTCGATGGTTTTGGCGATGTCGTCGTCACGCGCCGCTTCGTCGGGCACGCCGAAGGTCAGCGCTAGCTCGAGCGCCTGCGGCGCCGCCTTCTCGCGGGCATAAATGCCGACGCGGGCTTCCACGCGCATTTCCTCGATGAAGATGAAGTCCATAGGGGCGAAAGATTACAATCCGATGCGGTCGCGGTAGGGACGCCGGTTACCCGACGCCCCCCGCACAGATCCCTGCGAGCGGAATTACCGCACAAGGCTCCTGCCTTGGGTGAGTAACGCCAAATCGCTGTTCAGGATAGGGATGAGTATGGTGGTACGGCGGTATGTAGCGTTTCTCCAGCCTACAGAACCGCTCCCATGACAGATTATGCCGTTGGCTGCGTCGCATCAGCATGCGCC
>JAGXSN010000208.1 GCA_018333815.1 Sulfuritalea sp.
CGGCGAGGCCGAGGGTGGCGCCCCGCGCGGCGTAATGCCGCGCCAGCGCCGCGCCGATGCCCGACGAGGCGCCGGTGATAAAGATGCGCAGGGGGGTTTCCAGGGTCTTACTGTTTCGCCGGCTTCTGCGGCGCGGCGGTTTTCTTGAGCTCGGCGCGGTACTTCTCGATGAGGAAGTCGGTCACCTTGAGCATTTCGGCATGCGAACGCAACTCGGGGCCCGGGCTATACTTGCCGCCGACGACGATGGCCGGCACGCCGCCGAAGCCGTATTCCTGGGTCATCTCGACAGCCTTGCGCACCTTGGCATCGACCGAGAAGGACCGGTAGGTGTCGGTGAAGGCTTTCCGGTCCACGCCCTGTTTCGCCACCCAGTCGAACAGGACGGCTTCGTTGGAGAGGTTGATGCGCTGGTTGAGCATGGCGTCGAACACCGCGTCGCCCAGCCTGTCGAGCAGGCCCATCGCCTCGAGCGTGTAATGGATCCGCGCGCCGGGCTTCCAGTTGTCGTTGAGGGTCGCCGGAACCTTTCGGAACACCACGTCTGCGGGCAGCTGCTTGCGCCATGACTTGAGCAGGGGCTCGATCTTGCCGCAATGTCCGCAGCCATACCAGAAGAACTCGATCACCTCGATCTTGCCCTGCGCCACCTCGGTCGGCTGCGGCGTGTGCAGGCGGGTGAACTGGCGGCCTTCGACGAAATTGGCGGCCCAGGCGATCTGGATCGGTTGCAGGGCTAAAACGGCTGCGGCGACCGCCGCGCAGGCTGCTTGCCGGAGCTTCATGTCGGTTCCTTTCTGCTAGTCTTTGCCCCGCACCACCGTGGCCGGGACGCCTTGCTGGGACAACTGCGCGCGGGCGCGGTTCATTTCCTCGGGATGGGCGAAGGGGCCGAGGCGCACCCGGTGCATGATACCTTTGTCCGGCGTCCCGACTTCGACCACGCTGGTGGCAAAACCCAGCAGCGCCAGTCTCGCCCGCAGCTTGTCGGCATCGCCCTTGTTCTGGAACGCGCCGACCTGCAGATACGACCCCGCGTCGACCGCCGGCTTTTCGGCCAGGGCCGGCGCCGGGGCGGGCGCGCCGCCGGGCGCCGGCCGCTGCCCTTCCTCGAGCATGTCGTAGAACTCGAACTGCTGCCGTTCGCTGCCGAGCGGCTTGTCGCCCGGCTTGCCCGGCAGGGCCACGGGGGGACGGCCCCTCTCGGCCGGCTCGGCCCGGGTCACCCTGTCGACGAAGGGCAGGGGCGTCCGGTTGAGATGCCAGACCACGGCGAAGGAGATCAGCACGCCCGCAAGCAGTCCCAGGGCGATGCCGAGCAGGGTGCCGCCGCGTTGGGTCGTGTTCATGGGCCGTCTCGCCAGCGCCGACTGTTACATGGCCTCCGGGGCGGAGACCCCGAGGATGCGCAGGCCGTTCCTGATGACCTGCCGCACCGCGACCGCGAGCGCCAGGCGGGCGCGCTTTTGCGCCTCGGCATCGACCAGCAGGCGCTCGGCGTTATACCAGGCGTGGAATTCCGCCGCGAGTTCGCGCAGCCAGAAGGCCACGGCATGGGGCGCCAGGTCGCGCGCGGCGTTCTCGATCAGCTCGGGGAAGGCGGCCAGCTTCGCCGCCAGGGCCAGCTCGCGTTCGCTGGTCAGCGGCGCCAGATCGGCCCGCACCAGATCGGACTCGGCGCCGCCCCACTGGTTCAGCACCGAAGAAATGCGCGCATGGGCATACTGAACGTAATACACCGGGTTGTCGTTCGACTGCGACTTGGCGAGGTCGAGATCGAAATCGAGCGACTGGTCCTGCTTGCGCAGCAGGTAGAAGAAGCGGCAGGCATCGTTGCCGACTTCCTCGCGCAGTTCGCGCAGCGTGACATAGGAGCCGGCGCGCGTGGACATCGACACCTTCTCGGAACCGCGATAGAGACTCACGAACTGCACCAGCGGCACCTCGAGCGCATCGGCGTCCAGGCCGAGCGCCTTGAGCGCACCCTTGACGCGCGTCAGGTAGCCGTGATGATCGGCGCCCCAGACGTCGACGATGCGCGTGAAGCCGCGCGCGAACTTGTTGGCGTGATAGGCGATGTCGGAGGCGAAGTAGGTATACAGGCCGTTTTCGCGCTGCACGACGCGATCCTTCTCGTCGCCGAAATGGGTCGAGCGGAACCATTTCGCGCCGTCCTGCACGTAGAGGTGGCCGCGCTTCTCCAGCGCGGCGACGGCCTGCGCCACCATGCCGGTATCGTAGAGACTCTTTTCCGAGAACCAGCAGTCGAAATGCACGCCGTATTCTTCGAGGTCGGCGCGGCAGTCGGCGAGCTGCTCGGACAGCGCGTGCTGGTGGATGTAGTGCCATTCCTCGCCGAGCAGGTCTTTCGCCGCGGCGATCAGGCCGTCGAGATGCGTCTCGGCATCAGGCTCGACGGGCGGCACGCAGGCCAGCACGGCGGCGGCCGGATGCACGTAGCGGTCGCCATGGGCCGCCTTCACCTGCCGCGCCATGTCGCGCACGTAGTCGCCCTGGTAGGCATTGGGCGGAAAGGGCACGGCTTCGCCGAAGCCGTCGAGATAGCGCAGCCAGGTCGACAGCGCGAGGATGTCCATCTGCCGGCCGGCGTCGTTCACATAGTATTCGCGGCAGACCGCGTGGCCGGCGAACGCCAGCAGGCTGGCAAGGCTCGCGCCGTAGGCCGCGCCGCGGCCGTGGCCGACATGCAGCGGGCCGGTCGGGTTGGCCGAGACGAATTCGACTTGCAGTTTTCCCGGCTTCTGCGCGCCATGGCCGTAGTCATCGCCGCGCGCCAGCACGGCATGCACGACGGCGGTCTTGGCGGCGGCCGCGACGGTGAAGTTGATGAAACCGGCGCCCGCTGCCTCGGCCTTGAGCAGCCAGGGCGACGGCGGCAGTTCGCGCGCCAGGCGCTCGGCGATCTTGCGCGGATTCTCCTTGAGCGACTTGGCGATCTGCAGCGCCAGGTTGCTGGCGAAATCGCCGTGGCTGGCGTCGCGCGGGCGCTCGAGGTTAATGTCGGCGTCGTGGCCGGGCGCAACGCTGGCCAGCGCCGCGCGCAGGAGTTCCGTCAGGTGGGACTTGATGTCGGCGAACTGGGGTGGCATGGGCGGGGATTATAGCGCTCGCCCCATCGCGGGCCGCTCAGGGCGCGCTGGCGGTCCATGACGCGATCCAGTCCGCGCCGGGCGCCGGTCGGCCGTACAGGTAGCCCTGCAGCATGTCGCAACCATGGTGGATGAGAAAGTCGCGCTGGGCGGCGTTCTCGACGCCCTCGGCGACGACCTGGAGACCGAGGTTGTGCGCCAGCGCCAGCGTGGCGGTGCTGATCGCCGCATCGTTGGGGTCGAATTCGATGTCGCGCACGAAGGCGCGGTCGAGCTTGAGGGTCTGGATCGGCAGGCGCTTGAGATAGGCGAGCGAGGAGTAGCCGGTGCCGAAATCGTCGATGGCGAGCCGCACCCCCAGCGCGCGCAGGGCCTGCAGCCGTCCGATGGCGATCTCCGGTTCGGCCATGGCGACGGATTCGGTGATTTCCAGCTCCAGATCGCCTTCCCCGAGACCGTGACGGGCGATCAGATCGCGCACCGTCGTCACCAGTTCGGCCGAGCGCAGCTGGCGGGCGGAGAGGTTCACCGCCATGTGCAGGCCGTCGATGCCGGCGGCGCGCCAGGCGGCCAGCTGGCGGCAGGCCTCTTCGAGCACCCAGGCGCCGATGGCCTCGATCAGGCCGACCTCCTCGGCCAGGGGAACGAACTTGAGCGGCGGCACCAGCCCCAGCTCGGGATGCCGCCAGCGCAGCAGCGCCTCGACGCCGCAGACCCGGCCGCTGCCCGCCATCACCTTGGGCTGGTAGTGCAGTTCGAATTCCCCCTGGCGCAAGGCGCCGCGCAGCTCGCGTTCGAGCAGCAACAGCTCGGCGACGGCCTCGTTCATCGCCGCCTTGAAAAACTGGAACTGGTTCCGTCCGGTGTCCTTGGCGTGATAAAGCGCGGTATCGGCATTCTTCATCAGGGCGACGGCATCGCCGCCGTCGTCTGGATAAACCCCGATGCCCACGCTGGCGGTGACATGGAGGCGCTGGCCTTCGATGGCGTAGGGGGAGGCCAGCGACTGCAGGATCTTGTCGGCCACCGCCGCGGCGTCGGCCGGCGCCGCGACCTGGCTCAGCACCACGACGAACTCGTCGCCGCCGAGGCGGGCGACGATGTCGCTGGCGCGCACGCAGGCCTGCAGGCGGCGCGCCGCTTCCTGGAGCAGTTGGTCGCCGACCGGATGGCCGAGCGTGTCGTTGATGGTCTTGAAGCGGTCCAGGTCGATGAACAGCACCGCCAGGCTGCTCTTTTCACGCTCGGCGGACAACAGCGCCTGCTCGAGCCGGCTCTCAAAGCAGTGACGGTTGGCCAGGCCGGTCAGCGCGTCGTGGAGGGCCAGATAGCGGATACGCTCCTCGACCGCCTTGCGATCGCTGATGTCGTTGAAGGTGCCGACATAGTGGCTGACCTTGCCCGACCGGTCGCGGATCGCCGAGATCGCCGCCCATTTCGGAAAGACCTCGCCGCTCTTGCGCCGGTCCCACAGCTCGCCCTGCCAGTAGCCCGCGGCGGCGAGCGCCGCCCACATCTGCCGATAGGTTTCCGGCGGGGTCCGCCCCGAACCGAGCAGGCTCGGATTCTGGCCGCGCACCTCGTCCAGCGTGTAGCCGGTCACCCGCGTGAAGGCATCGTTGATCGCGACGATACGGTTGTGCCGGTCGGTGATCAGGGCCGCCTCGCCGCTGTTCTTGAACACCCTGGCGAACAGCAGGGAAGTGTCGCGCACGCGCTTGTTCTCGGTGACGTCCTGGACGGTGCCCACGCCGGCCGCCAGCGCGCCGTCGGCATCGAACTGCAGCTCCGCCCGCTCGCGCACCCAGCGGATCTGGCCGTCCACCCGGATGCGGTGGGTGATGTCGTAGGGCGCGCCCGCGAGGGCGGCCTGCCAGGCCGCATCGACGGTCTCGCGTTCGTCCGCCGGGATGCGCGCGAGAAAGTCGGCGTAACGCAGCGAGGTGCCCGGCGGCACGCCGAAAATCCGGCAGGTCTCGTCGGACCAGCTCAGCTGGTCGCGTTGCACGTCGAGGTGCCAGCTGCCGATGCGGGCGATCGCCTGGGCCTGCCTGAGCTTCGCCTCGCTCTGGCGCAGTGACTCCTGGGCCTCGACACGCGCCGACACATCGGCAAACAGGGAGGCGATCTCGCCCGCGCCGAGCTTGAAAACCTGATGCTCGAAGTGGCGTTGCGCGCCGTCATCGAGCGGGCACAGCACGACGAAGGTCTCGGGTGCGCCGCTGCGCCAGACGCGCCGGAAGACGTCCAGCAGGCCGATCTGCGCGAAGGCGGGGCAGACCTCGACGAGCCGCCCGCCCGCCGGAGCGTCGCGCAGGGTGGGGCACAGGCTTTTGCCCGCCGGATTCAGATAGCGGATCGAAAAGTCCGCCCCGTCGTCCACCGCGGCATACACGGCCACCCCGGCCTGCTGGTTTTCCACGATCTCCCGGAACCACTGCATGAAAATCCCTTCACGGAACGCCAATAGTTGACAATCTACGGTGGATTCTTTGGCCACGCAAGCGCTAGACTGGGGGGCTGAATCCGTCAGGGTTGCAAAACGTTCGCAGCGCCCATTTCCGCACGAGGTGGATGCATGAATGCTCTTGTCGAACCGAATCGGGTCGCCCCGCCCGCCCGCCCGCAGCCGCCGCTCCTGCTGGCCGAGCTGGCGGCCTCCTGCGGCGTGCGCTTCAACGGCGACGCACCGTGGGACATCCGTGTGCATGACGCGGCGGCCTACCGGCGAATCCTGACGCGCGGCACCCTCGGCTTCGGCGAAGCCTTCATGGACGGGCTGTGGGACTGCGAGCGCATGGACGAGATGTTCCACCGGCTGTTGCGCCAGCGCGCCGACGTCAGGCTGGGCGGCTGGAACCGGCTGCGCCTGCTGCTCGAGTTGCTGCGCCACAGCCTGTTCAACCTGCAGTCGACCCGGCGCGCCTACCAGGTCGGCGAACGGCACTACGACATCGGCAACGACGTGTTCGAGGCGATGCTCGATCCGACCCTGAGCTATTCCTGCGCCTACTGGAAGGACGCGACGACCCTGGCCGAGGCGCAGGAGGCCAAGCTCGAGCTGGCCTGCCGCAAGCTGCAGCTCGCGCCCGGCGAGCGGGTGCTCGAGATCGGCTGCGGCTGGGGCGGT
>JAGXSN010000209.1 GCA_018333815.1 Sulfuritalea sp.
CCTGCCGTTCGCCGAGCGCGGCGAGGTCGGTGACGGCGCGCAGGCTACGGCCGATCAGGCGCTGGATCTCCTGGGTGCGGCCGGATTGCCTGCCCTTGGCCGCCTCGCGGTCGGTGCGCGTGTGGGTCGAGCGCGGCAGCATGCCGTATTCGGCGGTGACCCAGCCTTTGCCCCTGCCCTTGAGGAAGTGCGGCACTTTCTCTTCGACGCTGGCGGTGCAAAGGACTTTGGTATGGCCGAATTCGACCAGCACGCTGCCCTCGGCGTGACGCGTGTAGTGGCGGGTGATGGTGAGCGGGCGCAGCGCGGCGGGAGCGCGGCCGTCATGGCGTGGAGTCATGAATGTTCCTGTTGGGGAGAAAAGGGGGCCGCCAGACCGCGCTGCAGCGCGAAGGGGCTTTGCGGGCGGGCCAGGGGATCGAGGCGCAGGCATCGATCGATGACGTCGAGCAACTGCGGCGAATACTTCCCGGCCCAGCGCACACCGGCCGGGACGAGCTTGTCCGCGGCCAGGCGCAGGTCGGCGGGCTGGGGAGCGGCAGCGGCCAGGCAGGCATACAGGCTCGCGCCGACCGCATAGACATCGGTCCACGGCCCCTGGTCGCCGGGCCGGTCATACTGCTCCGGCGCGGCGTAGCCGGGGGTGTAGACCGGCCGCAGTTCCTGTTCGGACTGCTGCAGGGACTGCCGCGCGGCGCCGAAGTCGATCAGCACCGGACTGCCATCGACGCGCAGCCAGATGTTGGAAGGCTTGATGTCGAGGTGCAGCATCCGGCGGGTATGCACCTCGCACAGGCCGGCGAGCAGGCGCCTGAACACGCCGCGCACGAAGTTTTCCGCCAGGCCGCCCGGATGCCTGCGGATGTGCTCGTGCAGGGTGCGGCCGCGCTCGTAGCGCATCACCAGGTAGACCGTGTCGTTGGCCCGCAGGAAGTTGATGACGCGCACGACGTTGGGGTGATCGAGACGCGCCAGCGCGATGCCTTCCTCGTAGAACGCCATCATGCCGCTCTGGTAGGCGACACGGCGTTCCGGCCTGACCTGCGGCACCAGGCCGACGCTGCGCTGGGCGAGCGAGCGGGGCAGGTATTCCTTGATCGCCACCGTCGCGCCCTGCGGGTCGGCCGCCAGATAGACGATCGAAAACCCGCCCATCGACAGCTGGCGCTCGAAGCGATAGCCGTCGATGACGTGGCCGGCGGGCAGCGGAATGCTGGTCTGGAGCATGGGCATCGGGACGGATTGTAAAGCTGGTAAGCTCGCATCCCATCAAGTCAGGACGACCAGGATGACCATCCACAGCATGACCGGCTATGCCGCCCTCGACCGCGATCTCGGTGCACTGCGGCTCGCGCTCGAGCTGAAGAGCGTGAACGGCCGCTTTTTCGATCTGGCCCTGCGGTGCGCCGAGGAACTGCGGTTCCTCGAGATGTCCTTGCGCGAGAAGCTGGCCGCCGCGATCGGGCGCGGCAAGATCGACTGCCGCCTCCAGCTGCAGCCGAACGCGACCGCCGGCGCGCAACTGGCCCTCAATCCGACACTGGTGGCGCAGCTCGCGGCCGTCGAGGGTGAAATTCGCCGCATGCTGCCCGCCGCCGCGCCGCTCTCGGCGGCCGAGGTGCTGCGCTGGCCCGGCGTGCTGGCCAGCGAGGCGATCAGCCCCGAACGCCTGCAGACGGAATGCGTCGCCCTGCTTGACGCCGTGCTGGCGGAGTTCCTCGCCAGCCGCGCGCGCGAAGGCGCCCGGCTGGCCGACGTGTTGCGCGAACGCCTGGCGCGCATGCGGACGGCAATCGCCAAGGTCGATCCGCTCGTGCCGGCGGCCATCGCGGATTACACCGAGCGTCTCGCGACCCGGCTGCGCGAGGCGGTGGCGACGCTCGACGAGGAACGGATCCGCCAGGAGATCGGCGTCTTTGCCGCGAAGATCGATGTCGCCGAGGAACTCGCGCGCCTCGTCGCCCATCTCAACGAAGTCGAGCGCGTGCTCGCCCGGGGCGGGGCGGTCGGCAAGCGGCTCGATTTCCTGATGCAGGAGCTCAACCGCGAGGCCAACACGCTGGCCGCGAAATCGGTTTCCGCCGCGGTCACCGCGATCGCGCTCGAACTCAAGCTGCTCATCGAACAGATGCGCGAGCAAGTCCAGAATTTAGAGTAAAGAATCAGGCCGTCCCGCCGGCGCCGATTGCCACACATCGATCATGAACCCGAATAGCGCCCATGCAGCAGCCCAGGATTCCCTCGCCGGCACGCTCTTCATCGTTTCCGCGCCATCCGGCGCCGGCAAGACGACGCTGGTGCGCGGGCTGATGGAACGGGATCCGGCGATCCGTCATTCAGTCTCCTACACTACGCGCGCGCCGCGCCCGGCCGAGCGCGCCGGCCACGACTACCATTTCATCGACATCCAGACCTTCCTGGCGATGCGCGAGCGCGGCGATTTTCTCGAATGGGCCGAAGTGCATGGCAACTTCTACGGCACCTCGAGAAGCTGGCTGCTCGCCGAGATGCGCGCCGGGCGCGACACCCTGCTCGAGATCGACTGGCAGGGCGCCCAGCAGGTACGTGCGCTGATCCCCGGCGCCGTGAGCATTTTCATCGTGCCGCCCTCGATCGCCGAACTGGAGCGCCGCCTGCGCACACGCGGCCAGGACAGCGAAGAGGTGATCCAGCGCCGCGTCGCCGCCGCGCTGGGCGAACTGCGGCATGTCGACGAGTTCGACTTCGTTATAATCAACGGCGAGGTGCAGGAAGCTGCGGCGGATCTGGCCGCGGCGGTGCGCGCCTCGCGCCTGAACTTCGCGCGCCAGCGCGTGCGTCATCCGGACGTCTTCCGTCATCTTTCAGCGTTCTGACCGAAAAGGAATTGGCATGGCCCGCGTTACCGTCGAAGATTGCATGAAACATATTCCCAACCGCTTCCAGATGACCCTGGCGGCGACCTGCCGCGCCCGCCAGATCTCCATGGGCAGCGCGCCGCAAGTCGAGACCGACAGGGACAAGCCGACCGTTCTGGCCCTGCGCGAACTGGCCGAAGGGAAATATGGCGTGGAAGTGCTTTACCGCAGTCCGACCTGACACCCTACAGGCGGGGACAGGCATGCCGGCGGCCCTGTTGTTGTCCCACCCTGCCACGGCCTGCGCCGCGCCGCCGTCGAGAGACGAACTCGCGATCGTTTCGATCGACAGGCAGCCGCCGGCGGACATGGCGGAAGAACTCGATCATTTTCTCGCCCAGCTCGCCGGCTACCTGAAACCCGAGGATATCGAACAGGTCGCGGCGGCCTATCATTTTTCCGCCAGCGCGCACCGCGGTCAGTTCCGCACCAGCGGCGAGCCCTATGTCTCCCATCCGCTCGCCGTGGCCGAGACGCTGGCCCACTGGCGGCTCGATCCGCAGGCGCTGAGCGCCGCGCTGCTGCACGACGTGATGGAGGACACCGCCATCACCAAGGCCCAGATCGCGCAGGATTTCGGCAAGGTGACCGCCGAGCTGGTCGATGGGGTGTCCAAGCTCGACCGCATCGAGCACCAGTCCTACGAGGAGGCGCAGGCGGAGAACTTCCGCAAGATGCTGCTGGCGATGGCGCAGGACGTGCGCGTCATTCTCATCAAACTTTCCGACCGCCTGCACAACATGCGCACGCTGCATGCGGTCGACATCGACAAGCGGCGGCGCATCGCCCGCGAGACGCTCGACATCTACGCGCCGATCGCCAACCGTCTCGGCCTCAACATGCTGTTTCGCGAGCTGCAGGAGCTGTCCTTCCGCAGCCTTAACCCGATGCGCTACCGCGTGCTGGCCAAGGCGGTGCGCGCCGCGCGCGGCAACCGGCGCGAAGTGGTCGACAAGATCCTCGCCGCGCTCAAGCAGCGGCTGGCCGACGCGCATATCGACGCCGAGGTCGGCGGCCGCGAGAAACACCTCTACGGCATCTACCGCAAAATGCGCGAGAAGCGCCTGGCCTTCTCGCAAGTGCTCGACATCTACGGCTTTCGTGTCGTCGTCGCCGACGTATCGACTTGCTATCTGGCGCTGGGGGCCCTCCACGGCCTGTACAAGCCGGTGCCGGGCAAGTTCAAGGACTACATCGCCATCCCGAAGGCCAACGGCTACCAGTCGCTGCACACGACGCTGATCGGCCCCTACGGCACGCCCGTCGAAGTCCAGATCCGCACGCACGACATGAATCATGTCGCCGAATCGGGCGTCGCTTCCCACTGGCTCTACAAGGATGCCGCCACGCTGTCCGATCTGCAGCGCACCACGCACCTGTGGCTGCAATCCCTCCTCGACCTGCAGACCGCGACGGTCGATTCCGCGGAATTCCTGGAGCATGTCAAGATCGACCTCTTCCCGGACGAGGTATACGTGTTCACGCCGGCGGGCAAGATCCTGTCGCTGCGGCGCGGCGCCACTGCGGTCGACTTCGCCTACGCGGTGCATACCGACATCGGCAACCGCTGCGTGGCCTGCAAGATCAACCACGAGCACCTGCCGTTGCGCACCGAACTGCGCAATGGCGACCGCGTCGAGATCGTCACGGCGACCAGCGCGGCGCCGAACCCGAACTGGCTGTCCTTCGTCAAGACCGGCAAGGCGCGCGCCCAGATCCGCCATTTTCTCAAGACCAAACAACAGGAGGAATCCGCCGCGCTGGGCGAGCACCTGCTCTCCCAGGCGCTCTACAACCTCGGCCACCGCATCGAGGAGCTCGGCGCCGCCGCGTGGCAGCGTTTCCTGCGCACCTTTTCCGGCAAGTCGCGGCGCGAGGTGTTGACCGAGATCGGGCTGGGCAAGCGCCTGCCGGCGATCGTCGCCAGGCGCCTGGTCGACAAGCAGGGCGGCAAAGCCCCGCCGCCGCGCGGCGGCGCCATCCGCATCCAGGGCAGCCAGGGGATGGCCGTCCAGCTCGCGCGCTGCTGCCGGCCGATTCCGGGCGATCCGATCGTCGGGGTGATCCGTGCCGGACAGGGACTGGTGGTGCATACCCATGATTGTCCGACCCTGCGCGGGCCCAAGACCGGGCGCGGCAGCGGCAAACCCAAGGAATGGGTCGAGGTCGAATGGGATGCGCGCACCCAGGGGCCGTTCGACGTGCTGGTCAAGGTGGTCGCGCAGAACGCGCCCGGGGTGCTGGCGCGGCTGGCCGCCACGATCGCCGAGCATGACACCAACATCAACAACGTGCGCATGGATGCCGACGGGAGCCGCACCACCGCGCTGTATTTCACGCTCCAGGTGACGGGGCGGCAGCATCTGGCGCGCATCCTGCGCAGCCTGCGGCACCTGCCGACCGTGACCCGCATCAGCCGGTTGAAGGAAGATCACTGAAAGGGGAAAGCAATGCTGAAGAACTATGAATCGGATCACACGAAATTCATGCGCGCATGGATGGAGCAACACCCCGAGGAGCTCGAAACGCAAAGGAGCGGCCGCGCCCTCTGGTGGGACCGCGGCAACCGCGACCCGGACGAGCAGGCGCGCTGCGCCGCCGCGCGCGTGCCGCAGAAGCCGTATTACTACGACGCCAATTGAGCCCACCCCGCAATCGCCGCTGCGCGGCGATCTCCCCTCAAGGGGCAGAAACACTCGGGGCGGCCCTTCGTGTTTCTTGGAGCCCACCCCGCAATCGCCGCTGCGCGGCGCCGGCCTGCGGCTATCCTGCGGCCGGTGCGGACAGCGTGATCGCGCCGACGGGACAGGCGGGGGCGCATTCGCCGCAACCCGTGCAGCGCTCGCCCT
>JAGXSN010000210.1 GCA_018333815.1 Sulfuritalea sp.
TCCCAGATCTGGATCGCCGTCTCCGTTTATGTGCTCGTCGCCATCCTCAAGAAGCGGTTGAATCTCTCCGCTTCACTCTACGAAATCCTACAAATCCTGAGCCTCACTATGTTTGAGAGATCCCCGCTGGATCAGCTACTTGCTCGTATTCCACCTGCTCCAGATCTACTGGAAAATCCCAACCAGTTGATCTTGTTCGATTAACGTTGGGACACTACTGGAGTTGGATCAAATTGCAGGGAATGGAGGTGCGACGAATGCTCCGATCATCAGCCGAATCTGCCCGAAATATCTTGATCGGTGCGCATCGCTGGCTCACCCAGTGAGCTTTATGTGTTGGTAATATGTTGCCATTCGCATGAGTGGGGCGACAGATGCGGTATCTGGCACATGGGAGACCTGAAGGCGGTTTGCCCGGAAACGGCGGCGAAGACGACGGACATGGCCTGATCGACCACCTGGAGGCTGTCGGCCGCCTGGCTGGCGAATTCGCCGAACCGTTCGCGACGGCCGAGATCAGCCGGCTCGCCGGCCTCTGGCACGACCTCGGCAAGTACCGGCCGGGCTTTCAGGAATATGTGCGCTCTCCACTGGGTGCCGAAGCCCACATCGAAGGCCGCGTGCCCAGCCGCGACAAGACTCATTCCACTGCCGGTGCGCTGCATGCCATTGAATGCTTCGGCCATGTCGGCCGCACCCTGGCCTACCTGATCGCCGGCCATCACGGTGGCCTGCGCGATTGGGCCGGCGGACTCGACGCGCGCCTGTCATCCGCCAACGCCGATGCCCGCCGCGAATATGACGAAGCCCGCGCCGCCGCGCCGGACGAACTACTGGCGCTGGACGCTGCCCCCGATCTGAAGAAAGTGCCCGGTGGTTCATCGGGCTGTGCGCTCTGGCTGCGCATGTTGTTCTCCTGCCTCGTCGACGCCGACTTCCTGGATACCGAATCCTTCATGGACGAAGGCAAGGCGCAAGCCCGGAATGGCTTCGCCACGCTGGCCGAACTCGCCGCCCACTTCGATGCCCACATGGAAACCCTGAAAGTCGGTGCTGGCGGGACGGCGGATACGCCGGTCAATCGCCTGCGCGCCGAGGTGCTGGCTCAGTGCCGCAACTGCGCCGCTGAACCATCGGGTCTGTTTTCGCTCACCGTACCCACCGGCGGCGGCAAGACGCTCTCGTCGCTGGCATTTGCGCTGGAACACGCCCGCATCCACGGCAAGCGGCGCATCGTCTATGCGATTCCCTACACCAGCATCGTCGAACAGACTGCCGATGTCTTCGCGCGTATCTTCGGCACGGAAAACGTCGTGGAGCACCACAGCCAGGCTGAGGCTGACGACAAGGACGAAACGGCGCGCTCGCGGCGCGCTTGCGAAAACTGGGACGCGCCGCTGGTCGTCACCACCAACGTGCAGTTGTTCGAATCCCTCTTCGCCGCCAAGACCTCCCGCTGCCGCAAGCTGCACAATCTGGCGGACAGCGTGATCGTCCTCGACGAAGCCCAATGCCTGCCGCCGGAGTTCCTGCAACCCATCCTCGACGTACTGAACCTGCTGACCCGCCATTACGGCGTCAGCGTCGTGCTCTGCACCGCCACCCAGCCGGCCCTGACCAGCCGCAGCTACTTTGACGCCGCGAAAAACCGGCGCGGGCTGGATGCCGTGCGCGAGATCGTCGCCGATCCGCCCGAGCTGTACCGGCGCCTGAAACGGGTGGAGGTCCGACTGCCTGATTGGGACAAGCGCTCAAGCTGGGAGGAAATCGCCGCCGAATTGGCCGGCGAGGATTGCGTGCTCGCCATCGTCAACACGCGCGGCGATGCCCGCAAGCTGTGGCAGCTTCTGCCCAAGGACACCCTGCATCTTTCCGCCCTGATGTGCGGCGCGCACCGGGCCGAGGTGATCGCGGAAATCAAGCAACGGCTCAAGGACAAACGTGAAGGGCGGGACGACAGGCCCCTGCGGGTGGTCAGCACCAGCCTCGTCGAAGCCGGTGTCGACGTGAGTTTCCCCGTCGTCTATCGCGCCTTCGCCGGCCTCGACTCTATCGCCCAGGCGGCAGGCCGCTGCAATCGCGAAGGCGAACAGGAGCACGGCCGTGTCGTCGTCTTCCTGCCGCAGCAGCAGGCGCCGCCCGGCCACCAGCGACTCGCGGCCGACGCCTGCCGCGACGTACTGCGAAACTCGGATGGCGATCCGCTCGCCCTCGAACTCTTCGAACCCTATTTCGACCGGCTGTATTTCGGCATCGACCTGGACAAGAAAGGCATCGTCCGCGACCTGACGCCGGGAAGGGGGCTCGAAATCCAGTTCCGCACCGCCGCCGACAACTTCCGCCTGATCGACGACGAAGACCAGGCCACGGTCTTCGTTCGCTATGCCGGTTATCCGGGAATCGATGCATTGCTCGGCAAGCTGGAAACAGGCGGCTCCGAGCGCCGGCTGATGCGCAAGCTGCAACGCTGCGCCGTGACGGTCAAGAAGCGGATCGTCGACCGCATGGCGATGACCGGCGATGTCCTTGAAGTGCAGCCGGGATGTTTTGTGCAGCAGAGCAGTTCGCTTTACGACCCGGTGCTGGGCCTGCGCGACGATGAGAACGCCGTCCTGCCAGCGCCGACTTTGGTGATTTGATCGAGGAGGAGCAATGTCTTTGGCAACCTACTGTCTCGAAGTCTCCGGCGACTACGCCTGCTTCACCCGGCCGGAAATGAAGGTCGAGCGCGTCTCCTACGACGTGATGACGCCCTCCGCTGCCCGCGCCGTGTTCGAAGCCATCTTCTGGAAACCGGCGGTGCGCTGGCGGGTGCGGCGCATCGAAGTCTTGCGGCCGATCCGCTGGATCAACCTGCGGCGCAACGAGGTGTCGTCCGTGGTATCGGTTGCAAACGTGAAGAAAGCCATGAATGGAACGGACGTCGACCTGTGGATCAATGCGGACGATTCCACCGAGCGAGCACAACGCGCCGGCTTGTTCCTGCGCGACGTGGCCTACCGCATCCACGCCGATCTGGACATCCGCGCCGACCGTCTCGACCAGAGTTCGCCGGCCAAGTACCGCGCCATGTTCGAACGCCGGGCCGAGGCCGGCCAGTGCGTGAATCAGCCCTATCTCGGCTGCCGAGAATTCGCCGCGCGCTTTCGTTATGTTCCCGATTCCGCCGCCGAGCCATCGCCTATTGACGAGACGCGCCCATTGGGCTGGATGCTGCACGACCTCGATTTCGGCAACGCTGCCGAGCCACAACCGCTCTTCTTCGATGCCAAGATGACGAAGGGCGTGATTGAGGTGCCGGCCTTTGATGGTGATGGGGTGCGGCGATGATCCTTCAATCCCTTAACGACTACTACCGGCGTAAAGCCGCCGACCCCGATCCGGCGCGGCGCCTGCCCGCCTTCGGCCTGGAAGAGAAGGAAATTCCCTTCGTCATCCAGATCGACGCGGAGGGCCGCTGGCTACCGCCGATCCAGGACAAACGCCGCAAGGAAGGCAAGAAGTTGCTGGGGCAGCGCTATCTCGTGCCCGCCGCCGTCAAGCGTTCGTCCGGCGTGGCGGCGAATCTGCTGTGGGATACGGCCGAATACGTGCTGGGCGTCGATACGCGCGGCAAGCCCGAGCGCGTCGCCGAGCAGCACGCCGCATTCCGTGCCCGCATCGATGCCTTGCCGGATGGCCCCTTGTCCCTGCCGGGCGTGGCGGCGCTGCGCAAGTTTCTCGAAACCGTCGATCTCGACGCCTTGGCGGCCGACCCGCTCTGGCCGGAGATTCTCGAATCCAATCCGGTGCTGGGCCTCCAGTTGCAAGGCGAGATCGAACTGGTTTGCCAGCACCCGGCGGTTGCCCTGGCGGCTACCGCCGTTGCCGATGAAACCGAAGCCGAAACGGCGTTTTGTCTCGTCAGCGGCGAACCGGCGCCGGTGGAACGCACTCATACGGCCATCAAGGGCGTGTGGGGCGCGCAGTCCTCGGGGGCCAACGTCGTCTCCTTCAATCTCGACGCCTTCAATTCCTACGGCAAACGCCAGGGTGCCAACGCGCCCGTCGGCAAGCCCGCCGCCTTTGCCTACACCACGGCGCTCAACCATCTGCTCGACCGCGATTCGCGGCAGCGCGTGCAGGTCGGCGATGCCTCGACGGTATTCTGGGCCGAGCGGCCGAGCGACTTTGAAACTCTGGTACCCGACCTCTTCGGCGAGCCGCCGAAGGACGATCCGGACCGGGGCACGCGGGCGCTGGACACGCTCTACCGTTCGATCCACAGCGGTCACTTCGTCAGCGACGACGACGGCATTCGCTGCCATGTGCTGGGTTTGGCGCCCAATGCCGCCCGCATCGCCGTGCGCTTCTGGCAGACCGGCACGGCGGCGGAGCTTGGTCAAAAACTGCGGCGCCACTTCGACGACCTCGACGTGGCGCGCGGCCCCAACGATCCGCGCCATCTGTCGCTGTTCCGCCTGCTCACCGGGATCGCCGTGCAGGGCAAGGCCGACAACATCCCGCCCCGACTGGGCGGCGACGTCATCCGCGCCGTGCTGGCCGGCGAGGATGCGGCCTATCCCGCCGCGCTGCTCACTGGCGCCGTAAGTCGTTGTCGCGCCGAACAGCGCGTGACTTTCGCCCGTGCGGCGGCGCTGAAGGCTTGCATCAATCGCGAAATCCGCCGCGCCAACCGTTTATTCCCATCCACCCCCGAGAAGGAGTTTTCGCCCATGCTCGACACCGCCCATCCCAGCCCGGCCTACCGTCTCGGCCGGCTGTTCGCCGTGCTGGAAAAGATTCAGGAAGAAGCCAGCCCCGGCCTCAACGCCACCATCCGCGACCGCTATTACGGCGCCGCGTCCAGTACGCCGGTGGCCGTGTTCACCACGCTGATGCGCCTGAAGAACCACCATCTGGGCAAGCTTTCGCCCGGCCGGCGCGTCAATCTCGAACGCCTGATCGGCGAAATCATGGACGGCATCGCCGACTTCCCGCGTCAGTTGCCGCTGCCTGAGCAAGGCCGTTTTGCCCTGGGTTACTACCACCAGCGCCAGGACTTCTACACCCCGAAAACCACATCCGAATCTTCCGAGGAGAAATGACATGAGCCTGAACCACCGCTACGATTTTGTTCTGCTGTTTGACGTGAAGGACGGCAACCCCAACGGCGATCCCGACGCCGGCAACCTGCCGCGTCTCGACGCCGAAACCGGCCACGGCCTCGTCACCGACGTTTCCCTCAAACGCAAGGTGCGCAACTTCGTCGGCATGGCCAAGGGCGAGCAGCCGCCCTACGAAATCTACGTCAAGGAAAAGGCCGTGCTCAACGCCCAGCACAAGCGCGCCTATGTCGCCATCGGCCGCGAAGATGCCCTCGAAGGCGACAGCAAAAAACGCAAGGGCGGCGATGCCGTGGACGATGCGCGCAAGTGGATGTGTGCCAACTTCTTCGACGTGCGCAGCTTCGGCGCCGTGATGTCCACCGGCGTTAATTGCGGTCAGGTGCGCGGCCCGGTGCAACTCACCTTCGCCCGTTCCATCGACCCGGTAATCGCCCAGGAACATTCCATTACCCGCATGGCCGTCGCCACCGAAGCCGAGGCCGAGAAGCAGGAAGGCGACAACCGCACCATGGGCCGCAAGCACACCGTGCCCTATGGCCTCTATCGCAGCCACGGCTTCGTCTCCTCCTTCCTCGCCAAGCAGACCGGTTTTTCCGACGCCGACCTCGAACTCTTCTTCCAGGCGCTGGAGCAGATGTTCGAGCATGACCGCTCCGCCGCGCGCGGCGAGATGTCCACGCGCGGGCTCTACGTCTTCAGGCACGAATCGGAACTCGGCAACGCCCCGGCCCATGCGCTGTTCGACCGTTTGACGGTAAAGCGGAACAGCGTCGCCGAAGTCGCCCGCGACTTCGGCGCTTATTCGGTGCTGTTCGACGGACAACCGGTCGCGGTGGGCGAGCATATAGTGGCGGGCCAGCCGAACGTTACGCTGATTCGGCGCCGCTAGAGATCGTCGCCTTTTCGTTTTGTATCCCATGAGCTACAATTAGTCGTGAAGCAGATTCTCACCACGGAAGTCTTCGATGACTGGTTCGCCGGTCTGCGGGACATTCGGGCCAAGGTGCGCATTCAGGCCCGCATCGACCGCGCCGAACTGGGTAATTTCGGCGATTGCGAGCCGGTGGGCGAAGGCGTATCGGAGATGCGCATTCACCATGGCCCCGGCTACCGCGTCTATTTTGCGCAGCGCGGATTGGAAGTGGTGATTCTGCTCGCGGGGGGCGAGAAGTCCTCCCAGCCGAAGGACATCAAGAGGGCGCTGAACCTGGCCCGTCGCCTGTAGGAGCGGAGCATGAAAGCAATCAAATTGCGGCACTGGGATTCGGCCGAGCATCTGAAAACGGAAGAGGAAATGGTCCTCTACCTGGAGGCTTGCCTGGAGGACGGCGACGCGGCGCTGATCGCCCACGCGCTCGGCGTGATCGCCAAGGCGCGCGGCATGACGCAGTTGGCGCGGGACACCGGCCTTTCGCGCGAGAGCCTGTACAAGGCGCTGTCGGGCGAGGGCAACCCGGAGTTCGCCACCGTGATGAAGGTGGTCAAGGCGCTGGGCTACCAGCTTCATGCAGCACCGGTGGCGTGAGCGATCCCGCCGACCCCATTCCCCTCTCCGCCCTCCAGCACTGGTGTTACTGTCCGCGCCAGTGCGCGCTGATCCATGTCGAGCAGGTCTTCGCCGAAAATCTTCATACCCTGCGCGGGCAGGCGGTGCATAAGCAGGTTGACCAGCCCGGCGTCGAGACGCGCGCCGGTCTGCGCGTCGAACGCGCCCTGCCGGTCTGGAGCGACCGCCTCGGCCTGATCGGCAAGGCCGATGTCGTCGAGTTCGAAGCCGACGGTACGCCCTACCCGGTGGAATACAAGGTCGGCAGTCGCGCCAAGGCGCCGTGGATCGCCGCTTGCGACGATCTCCAGCTGACTGCGCAGGCCATGTGCCTGGAGGAGATGACCGGCAAGCCGGTGCCGGCCGGCGCGTTGTTCTACGCCAAGTCGAAACGGCGCCGCGAACTGCGCATCGATGCCGGGCAACGGCAGCGGGCGATGGAGGCCATCGCCGCCGTGCGCGCCCTGCTCGATGCCGCCGTCCTGCCAGCGCCGACTTTCGACAAGCGCTGCGAAAAATGTTCGCTCGCCGACATCTGCCAGCCGGAGACGCGGCCGGCGGTTGCCGGCCTGTTCGACAGCGAGGCCTGACATGCAACTGCTCAACACGCTCTACGTCACCACGCCGGAGGCTTACCTGCATCTGGACAACGACACGCTGCGCATCGAGGTCGAGCGCGAGACGCGGCTGCGCGTGCCGCTGCATCACCTGTCCGCCGTGGTCTGCTTCGGTCATGTCATGGTTTCGCCTATCCTCATGCACCGTCTGGCGGACGAAGGCAAGAGCCTGGTGCTGCTCGATGGCAACGGCCGCTTCAAGGCGCGGCTCGAAGGGCCGGTTTCGGGAAACGTGCTGCTGCGCCAGGCGCAGCACTGTCGCTTGTTGGACGACCCGGCCAGCGCCGACTTTTGCGTGACGGCGGCGAAGTCCTGCATCGCCGGCAAGCTGAAGAACTGTCGCCAGGTGCTGCTGCGCGGCGCCCGCGAAAGCGGACGGGAGGGCGACAGCGCGGAACTGTCCGCCACTGCCGACGAATTCGCCCGCGCCCTGGCGCGGCTGGAACATGCGCCGGACCTCGATGCCGTGCGCGGCATCGAAGGCGATGCCGCCAAGCGCTACTTCGCTGTCTTCGGCCTGCTGCTGCGCCCCGAGGCGCGCGCCGATTTCACGCCCAATGGCCGCACGCGCCGGCCGCCGCTCGACCGCATGAACGCGCTGCTGTCCTTCTTTTATTCCATGCTCATGAACGATTGCCGCAGCGCCGTCGAAAGCGTTGGTCTCGATCCGCAGATCGGCCTGCTGCACGCCGTGCGTCCCGGCCGCGCCGCGCTGGCACTCGATCTGATGGAAGAGTTTCGGCCGCTGCTGGCCGACCGTCTGGCCCTCACGCTTGTCAATCGACGCCAGATCGATGCCGCTGATTTCCTCGAACGCCCCGGCGGCGCGGTGACGCTGAAGGACGAGGCGCGCAAGCGCGCGGTCGTCGCCTATCAGGAACGCAAGCAGGAAACGCTTACGCACCCGCTGCTGGAAACCCCGCTGGCGCTCGGCCTCGCACCCTTCGTTCAGGCCCGATTGCTGGCGCGTGCCGTACGCGGCGACGCCGAGGTTTATCTGCCGTTCACCCCAAGGTAAAGATGCTCGTCATCGTCAGCTACGACGTTTCCACCGAAACTGCCGCTGGGCGCAAGCGTCTGCGGCGCGTCGCCCGCGTCTGCGAAAGCATGGGCCAGCGCGTCCAGAAATCCGTATTCGAGTGCCGTGTCGATTTGGCACAGTTCGAAGAACTGGAACGGCGCCTGCTTGCTGAAATTAAACCCGAAGAGGACTGTCTGCGTTTTTACCGGCTCACCGAACCCGTCGAACTGCATGTGCGCGAGCACGGCAAATTCAAGGCCGTAGATTTCGATGGTCCTTTGGTGATATGACGCGCGGAAGTGAAGTAACGGCTGCCCGACGGGAGGTTCGCGCGCGGTGGAATACCTTGATCTGGCATGCGAATGTCAATCGAGGCAGAATGGAGGACGTTGCCCGAAGTATCGGCGGCAAGACGTTCGCGCAAACGGCGCAAGAGGCATATGCAATTCATGATGTTGCGCGCGAACTGACGCCCGGCCCACGTGGGCTGGGCGAGGATTGAAACTGCACCATCAGGCCACCTCCCGGAACAGCACGAGGACGCCCGGCCCACGTGGGCTGGGCGAGGATTGAAACGTCCGGTACAGGTCGAGCGTGTGAATCGTCTCGCGACGCCCGGCCCACGTGGGCTGGGCGAGGATTGAAACATGCCCAGCGCAAGAACTGCAACCGGCCAGGGGGAGACGCCCGGCCCACGTGGGCTGGGCGAGGATTGAAACTTCTGCGACCAGCTGGCCGGCGGCGTGACGAAGAGACGCCCGGCCCACGTGGGCTGGGCGAGGATTGAAACGCCCAAGTGTGCACCAAAGCTCCGGAAGACTTCGGACGCCCGGCCCACGTGGGCTGGGCGAGGATTGAAACTTGAAGCCGATGGTCGCAGGCACGGACAATTGCGGACGCCCGGCCCACGTGGGCTGGGCGAGGATTGAAACATAATTCGCCATGCAGCCTACCCCAGCGACGAGGGACGCCCGGCCCACGTGGGCTGGGCGAGGATTGAAACGTAACGGGCGGGGGCGGTGGTGGTGGTGCTGGTCGACGCCCGGCCCACGTGGGCTGGGCGAGGATTGAAACGTGACAGTGGTGACAAACTTTTTTGACCCCCGGGGACGCCCGGCCCACGTGGGCTGGGCGAGGATTGAAACTTCAACGGCGCGCGATCGACGCTGCTGCGCAAGTTGACGCCCGGCCCACGTGGGCTGGGCGAGGATTGAAACGACCTGCGCCTGGTTGAAAGCATCGGCGCTCGACGACGCCCGGCCCACGTGGGCTGGGCGAGGATTGAAACTTGTTGGCATTATCGATAGCAACCTGCAGGCTGGGACGCCCGGCCCACGTGGGCTGGGCGAGGATTGAAACGCGCAGGGCGTCTTGCGGGGTGCGCGCAGACGTCGACGCCCGGCCCACGTGGGCTGGGCGAGGATTGAAACGAGCAGCGCCTGCGCCTGGGCACGCGTTACCGGCGGACGCCCGGCCCACGTGGGCTGGGCGAGGATTGAAACACCAGTGAAGTGCCGAGGAGACACACCGCCAAGGACGCCCGGCCCACGTGGGCTGGGCGAGGATTGAAACAGAGAATAAATAATATGACCATCAGCCACATTTAGGACGCCCGGCCCACGTGGGCTGGGCGAGGATTGAAACGCCTTGGCGGTGCCGACGATGTGGATCTGCACGCGACGCCCGGCCCACGTGGGCTGGGCGAGGATTGAAACATCAATGGCCAGGACACAATCATCGATATCCTTGAGACGCCCGGCCCACGTGGGCTGGGCGAGGATTGAAACCCGCGCCAGATGCGGCAAGCGCGAGCCGTCGAAGGACGCCCGGCCCACGTGGGCTGGGCGAGGATTGAAACGGTGGCGACGACGTTGCCGCCGGCGGTGGCCGTGGACGCCCGGCCCACGTGGGCTGGGCGAGGATTGAAACCGGCAAGGAACCATCGAAGAACGACGCCCCCACCCGACGCCCGGCCCACGTGGGCTGGGCGAGGATTGAAACGCCCAGTTCTGGCCGTTGGGCCGGACGCTGAACCCGACGCCCGGCCCACGTGGGCTGGGCGAGGATTGAAACAACCGGTAGGTAACTTTTCTGCCCAGGCGCGCTCGACGCCCGGCCCACGTGGGCTGGGCGAGGATTGAAACTGGGAAATCTGGAAAGCCCCTCTGCTGGACATGTGACGCCCGGCCCACGTGGGCTGGGCGAGGATTGAAACATCGTAGGGCGGATCGGTAAACACCAGATCAATGCTGACGCCCGGCCCACGTGGGCTGGGCGAGGATTGAAACACACTCGCATCGTGACCGCGCTGGCTGGCGTCGCGACGCCCGGCCCACGTGGGCTGGGCGAGGATTGAAACAATCTCAACTACGCCCAGATTACTGCCGACATGTGGACGCCCGGCCCACGTGGGCTGGGCGAGGATTGAAACGACCGTATAGGGTTTTACCGGGTGTTTATTGGGAGACGCCCGGCCCACGTGGGCTGGGCGAGGATTGAAACCGCGAGGGGAGTCCGTAGGCTACGGCTCGCTGTTGACGCCCGGCCCACGTGGGCTGGGCGAGGATTGAAACGTTTAACTCCCTCCCTACATGGCAATATACCTCAGACGCCCGGCCCACGTGGGCTGGGCGAGGATTGAAACGCTCCAGGAAGGCTGAATGAAGGGTTGTGCATAAGACGCCCGGCCCACGTGGGCTGGGCGAGGATTGAAACCAGCCAGGCAGCGCGGTCTGACCCGCCTTTGCCTGACGCCCGGCCCACGTGGGCTGGGCGAGGATTGAAACATACAGGGTCGGCAGGCTCATCGCAGCCACTCCAGACGCCCGGCCCACGTGGGCTGGGCGAGGATTGAAACCAGCCGCGGGCTGTCCAGCCGGCGAGGCCGGCGG
>JAGXSN010000211.1 GCA_018333815.1 Sulfuritalea sp.
GCCCGGCTGGTAGAGCGCGCCCATCTTGGAGTTGGCGATCGCCTGGATCACGTTGGCGGCCTCGACGACCTGCTCCCTGTTGTAGGTCCCCTCGACGTTGGCCTTGATGCGCGCCATGCTCCAGGCCATGGTGTGGTAGGCCGACTGGCGCCAGCGGATCTGGTCTTCGATCTTGCCGACCACCTGGGCGGCGGCGGGACCGGCGATGGCGACCAGCACGAGACTTGCGACGAGCGTTGTTGCGGATCTTTTCATTTCGATCTCCTGGGTGGGGTGGGTTGGCACTGCTTTCTCATTGTATGTCATTCGCCTGCGGCGAAAAGCTGTTTGACCCGCAACGGGCGGCCCGCGGCGACCAAGGTCGCCAGGCGGTCGATATCCGGATGTTTGCCGGGATGCGCCTGGGCATCGGCCGCCCGCTCGGCATAGAGCTCCAACCCCTTCCTCGCCGCTTCGGCGGTAATCGCGCCGTAGAGTTGCGCGAGATGGTTGTAGACCGCCAGCGAACCGGCCTGGCCCGGCCTGTTCTCGATGGTGGCGACGACTTTGCCCTCACCGTCGATGAGCTGCAGCGCGACGAGATGCGAAACCCCGGGCAGCTGCTTGAGGTTGTCGGCAAAAGCCATCTCAAATTCCTTTCGCCAGGGTCGCGGCCTTGCCGATGTAGCTCGCCGGCGTCATTTCCTTGAGGCGCGCCTTTTCCGCAGCGGGAATCGCCAGACCGTCGATGAAGGCGCGCAGGGCGCCGGGCTCGATGCCCCTGCCGCGCGTGAGCGCCTTGAGCTGCTCGTAGGGATTGGGCACGCCGTAGCGACGCATCGCGGTCTGCACCGGCTCGGCCAGCACTTCCCAGCAGGCGTCGAGGTCTTCCGCCAGGCGCTGCGGATTGGCTTCGAGCTTGCCCAGACCGCGCAGGGTCGAGTCGTGGGCCAGCACGACGTGGCCGAAGGCGACGCCCATGTTGCGCAGTACGGTGGAGTCGGTGAGGTCGCGCTGCAGGCGCGAGATCGGCAGCTTCTCGGCGAAGTGACGCAGGATGGCGTTCGCGATGCCGAGGTTGCCTTCCGCGTTCTCGAAGTCGATCGGATTGACCTTGTGCGGCATGGTCGAGGAGCCGATCTCGCCCGCCTTCGTTTTCTGCTTGAAGTAGCCCAGCGAGATGTATTGCCAGAGGTCGCGGTCGGCGTCGATGAGTATCGTGTTGCAGCGCGCGATGGCGTCGAACAGCTCGGCCATGGCGTCGTGCGGCTCGATCTGGATCGTGTAGGGGTTGAACTCCAGGCCGAGCGACTCGATGAACCGGCGGGCGATGCCTTCCCAGTCGAGTTCTGGGTAGGCGGCCAGGTGCGCGTTGTAGTTGCCCACCGCGCCGTTGAACTTGGCCGTCAGCCGGACCTGGCCGATGCGCTCGCGCGCCCGCAGCAGGCGGGCGGCGATGTTGGCCATCTCCTTGCCGAGCGTGGTCGGGCTGGCGGGCTGGCCATGGGTGCGCGAGAGCATCGGCAGTTCGGCGAGCGCGTGCGCGAGCGCGCGGAACTTCCCGATCACGCGGTCGAGGCCCGGCAGCAGGATCTGCGTGCGCGCATCCTCGAGCATCAGTGCGTGCGAAACATTGTTGATGTCTTCCGAGGTGCAGCCGAAATGGATAAACTCGGACACGCCAACCACCTCGGCATTGTTGCCCAAACGCTCCTTGAGCCAGTATTCGACGGCCTTGACGTCATGATTGGTGACCGCCTCGATGGTTTTCACCGCAACGGCGTCGGCCGCCGCGAAGCCGGCAACGACGAGATCCAGTTCGGTGCGGGTGGCCGGCGAGAAGGCCGGCACTTCCCGGATGTCCGGGTGGGCGGCAAGCGCCTTGAGCCACTCGATCTCGACCCTGACGCGGTTCCGGATCAGGCCGAATTCGGAAAAATGGGCGCGCAGCGGATCGACCTTGGCGGCATAGCGGCCATCGAGCGGAGACAGCGCGGTCAGCGCAGCGGGAGCGATAGAGGACATGGCGAGCGGGCAGGAAAATCCGGCGTCCGATTCTAGCAGCGCGGCCGAAAAGCTCGCGGCATGCAGGGCGACTGGGTATAGTCGCTCCCACATGGACATCCGGATCGTCGCCCAACCCAACTGCAGCGCAGCGGCGGAATTGCACCGCGAGCTGCGCCAGGCCATGCGCATGCTGGGGATTGCGGAACGGCTCCCGATCCGCCTGAGCAGCGATCCCTCCGTCAATTCGCCCCGCCTGTTCATCGACGCCGCGCGGGTGCGCCCCTGCCTGCCCGAGCACGGACAGATCGGCTGCGCCGCCTGCCTCACGACGCACAGCATCCCCGACCGCGAAATCGTGCGCTGGCACCTGGCCCGGGCGCTGGGGCGCAAGACGGTGCTGTTCGTCTGCTCCGGCAACGCCGTCCGTTCCCAGATGGCCGAGGCGATTGTCAATCATTTCCTCGGCCGGGAATGGGCCGCCTTTTCCTGCGGCCTGTTTCCGCTGCCGTTCTGGAATCCGGTCGCCGTCGCGCTTGAGGAAATCGGCATCGCTCCGACCGGCTGCAAACCCAAGCACATCGAACTGTTCCTCGGCTGCCGCTTCGACATGATTCTCTCGCTGTGCTCGAGCGCCGACCAATTCTGCACCGCCTTTCCCGGCGAGGGACGGCGCGCGCACATGCCGTTCGACGATCCCTTCACCAGCCCGTTCTTCGGCATCGGCGATCTGAACCGCACGCGCAAGTTGCGCGACGAGATGCGCGCGGCGCTCCTGCCCTATCTCGGCGGCGCCGCATGAAGTTGCTCGATTTCCTTTCCGCGCAAAACCTCGGCCTGGGGCGCAGGCCCGCCCGCGCCGGCCACCAGGCGCGCTACGAAAACTTCCGCCTCCTGCTCGACCACAATCGTTCGGCGCTGCAGCACATGGCCGGACTGGAACAGATCTACTACAGCGACCGTCCGATCGATGCCCGCACGATCCAAAGCCGTCTCGCCGGCCTGCAAAAACATGTGCTCGGCCTGGCCGAGGGCCTGAACGCCCTGTGCGCGAACCGCTTCGCCGATCTGCCCGCGGTATGCCGCGCCATCGATGCCGAGATCGCCGCCGAATTCTCCCCGCGCCCGCTGGCCAGGTCGGATGCCCTTGTCCTGCCGCTGGAACAGGTCGGGCCCGGCATGGCGGATCGTGTCGGCGGCAAGGCCGTCAGCCTCGGCGTCATGAAGAACCTTCTCGGCCTGCCGGTGCCGGACGGCTTCGTCGTCACCGCCGGCGCGGTCGCGCGCTTCCTCGCGAGCGGGGACCTTGCGGACTGGCTCCGCGCGGCGCTCGCGCAACTCTCCCCGGAGGACCTGGCGACGCTGGCCGCCGGCAGCGCGTCGATCCGGCACAGGATCATGGCGACGCCCCTGCCCGCCGAGCTTGCCGACGCAATCGCCCGCGCGCATGCCGCGCTCCAGGCGCGCGCCGGCGGCAGGGTGCGCCTCGCCGTGAGGAGCAGCGCGGTCGGCGAGGATGGCGCGTCCTCTTTCGCCGGGCAGTATGCGACCGTGCTCAACGTCGCGCCGGACGGACTGATCGACGCGGTCAAAAGGGTGGTCGCCAGCAAGTATTCGCCGCGCGCCATTTCCTATCGCCAGTTGCTGGGCCTGGAGGACGAGGACACGCCGATGTGCGTGATCGGCCTGGCGATGGTCGACGCCAGGGCGAGCGGCGTGATCTACACGCTCGACCCCGCCACGCGCGATGCCGCGCAGGTAAAAGTGAGCGCGCTCTGGGGTCTCGGCGAACAGCTTGTCGGCGGCGCCGCGACGCCGGACGCCTTTTGCGTCGACAAGGCGAGCGGCGCCGTCGTCGAACGCCGCATCGCCTGCAAGCCCGCGCGGCTGGTGGCGCTGGCCGACGGCGGCACCCGGCTCGACGCGACGACGGCGGAGCAGCAGGCCAGTCCGGCGCTGACCGACGAGGCGCTCGGCCGGCTCTGCGCGGGCGCGGTCAGCATCGAACGGCATTACCGGACCGCGCAGGATATCGAATGGGCGATCGATGCGGCGGATCGCCTGTTTTTCCTGCAGGCGCGGCCTCTCCACATCGAAGCGGAAACGGCGCCGGAAGCGGAAGCGGACCTGACCGGCCTCGAAAATCTCCTCCGGGCCGGCAGCGCAGCCGCGCGTGGCGTCGCCGCCGGCCCGGTATTCGTCGCGCGCAACGAAAAAAGCCTGGCTGCGCTTCCCGACCATGCGGTTCTGGTGACGGCCACCGCTTCGCCGGCCTATGCGGCCGTGATCGGGCGCATCGCCGCCCTCGTCACCGATGCGGGCAGCGTCACCAGCCATCTGGCCTCGGTGGCGCGCGAGTTCGGCATTCCGGCGATCATGGCAGCCGGCGACGCGACCGCCCGCCTGACGCAGGGCGCAACGGTCACGGTCGTGGCGGAAACGCGCGTCGGCGTGTTCCGCGGCGTGGTCGAAACCCTGCGCGAGCGCATGCGCCCGGCGAAACGGCACTTCGTCGACAGCCCGGCGCACAAAAAGCTGCGCGCCGTCCTCGATCGCATCGTGCCGCTCAATCTGACCGACAGCCGGGCGCCGACCTTCGGCGTGGCGGGATGCCGCAGCTATCACGACGTGATCCGCTTTTGTCATGAGCATGCCATGCGCGCGATGTTCGACATTTCCTCCGCCGCGGAAGGCGCCGGCGCCGCCATGCGGATCAGCACTCATCTGCCGCTCGCGGTGTATCTGATCGACCTCGGCGGCGCACTGCGCAAGGGCGAGGGCGAGAGCGGGCGCAGAGGCGTCACGCCGGAAGATTTCGCCTCGCTGCCTCTGCGGGCGATCTGGGCGGGCATGACGCATCCCGGCGTGAGCTGGGAAGGCACGATAAATTTCGCCGGCAGCCGCTTCATGGCGCTGATGGCCTCGATCGCCACCGCCGAGCTCGGCCCGGAACCGGGTGGCGACAGCTATGTGCTGGCATCGCACGACTACCTGAACTTCAGCGCGAAATTCGGTTACCACTTTGCGACGGTCGACGCGCTCTGCGGCGACGATCCGAGCCACAACTACATCGCCCTGCAATTCGCCGGCGGCGCCGGCAACTTCTTCGGCCGCTTCCTGCGCGTGCGTTTTCTCGGCGCGGTGCTCGAGCGCATCGGCTTCGAAGTCTCGACCCAGGGCGACCTCCTCGAAGCCGCTTTCAGTCGGCACGACGCGCCGGCAATCCGCGATCGTCTCGACCAGCTTGGCCGGCTGCTGGCCAGCTGCCGGCTGCTGGACATGACCCTGGCCAACGACGAAGCGGTCGATACCCTGGTGGCCGCCTTCCTGGCCGGCGATTACGACTTGCTGAAGCCGCGCGACCCCGATCAGCCGGAAAACTTCTACACCCAACTGGGACACTGGGCGCGGCGCAGCCGCGCTGGTCGCATCTGCCTGCACCAGAGCGGCCGGATGGGCGCGCAACCGATCGCCGGCGCCCTCTCCGGCCTGATCGGCCAGACCATCGGCACCTCGTATCAGGCGCTGCTCGACAGCATCGGCGCCTATTATTACTTTCCGCTCGCCATCGCCAAACACGGCGAGATGGCGGACGGCAGCATCGCCGTCGACCTGCTGCCCGAGGGCGGCCGCATCGACCGCGCCGGGGGCGTCATCTTCGGCCTGAAGAACGCCGCGAACTATTTCGTCTTCCGCATCAACGCCCTCGAGCACAACGCCATCCTGTTCGAATTCGTCAACGGCAAACGCCTCGAGCGCCGCCGGACCGAGCTGGAGATACGTTCCGGACGCTGGTACCGCCTCCAGGCGGACATTTCCGGCGCCGCGATCGTCTGCCGCCTCGACGGCCGGACGCTCATCGAATATCTCGCCGAAACGCCGGTACGGGGACAGATCGGCCTGTGGACCAAGGCCGACTCGGCCACCTGGTTCGGGCCGCTCGTGATCGCAACCGCCGCGGGCACGCGGGAATTCGGCTATTGATCGTCGCCGCTTATTGCCGCATACCATCCGGCTATGAGGCGCCATCCGCGTCTGTGCGATGATACGCACCATCCTATCGAACCGACTCCATTCCCACAATGAAACTGCTCGGCACGACCACCAGCCCCTACGTACGCAAGACCCGGGTCGTTCTTGCGGAAAAAAAGATCGACTGCGAATTCGTCATCGACAATGGCGGCCCCGACGGCCTGGGCCTGGCGGAGCACACTCCGCTGTGTCGCATCCCCGTCCTGCTGCTCGACGATGGCAGCAGCCTGTTCGACTCGCGCGTGATCGTCGAGTACTTCGACAACCTCGCCCCCAACAACCGCCTGATTCCCCCGCCCGGCCGCGAACGCACGCTGATCCGCCGCTGGGAAGCCCTGTGCGACGGCACGCTCGATGCCGCGGTCGCCGCCGTCATGGAAAGCCGCCGGCCCGCCGGCGAGCGCAGCCAGGGCTGGATCGACCGGCAGCGCAAGGTGATCGATTTCGCCCTCGCCGCCTGCGCGCGCGATCTCGGCGATCAGCCCTGGTGCCACGGCACCGCCATCACGCTGGCCGACATCGCGCTCGGCAGCATGCTCGGCTATCTGGTGTTCCGCTATCCCGCCATCGACTGGCGCACGCCCCACCCGAACCTGGCGAAGCACTACGACAAGCTGATGCAGCGGCCGTCCTTCGCCGACACGGCGCCGGCGGCCGCCTGAAGTTTCGCTCTCGGCGCGCAGGACGCCGGTCGCCGCATCGAAGGCGGTGTAGCGGTCGAGGCGGCGCGTAGGGAAGGCGGCCCCAGGATTCCGTCATCGGCTGCGCGCCAGGCAAACGACGCCGATGGCCACGGCGAACCACAGCGTGGCGAGGCGGCACAGGATGGTGGCCGTCACCGCGGCCGACTCGGGCAGGCCGTTGCCGACCAGCAGCGCGACCATGACGATCTCGCTGCTGCCCAGGCCGCCGGGCAGGAAGGACAGTCCGCCCACCAGCATCGAGAAGGAATAGACGAACACCGACAGCGGCAGCGGCAGCGGGTAGCCGAGGGCCGCCAGCAGCCAGTGGAAAGCGAGCGCTTCGGCGCCCCAGGCGAGGACGCCGAGAACCATCGCCCAGGACAGCGTCGTCCAGCGAAAACAGGTGCGGAAGTTCAGCACCAGGGCGCAGAGCCGGGAAAGCGCGGCGACGCGTCCGCCCTTGCGCTGCGCCCAGGCGTCGACCGCATGGATCCAGCCGGGCCGCTGCACAGCCAGGATCGCCGCCGCGACACAGACCAGGCTGCCCGCCACCAGCGGCGCGCCGTGCGGATAGAGCCAGAAGACCGCCGAGGAAAGCAGCAGGATCGCCAGCAGGTCGGCGGCGCGTTCGGAAAAGAAGACGGCGGAACTTTCCACCAGCGGCACGCCGCGCGGCAGCAGCAAGGCGCCGCGCAACAGCTCGCCCACCTTGCCCGGCGATGCCGTCAGCGCGAAGCCGGCGAAGTAGATGCGCGCCGAAGGACGCCAGTCCACGCGATGGCCGAGCGCCGCCAGGTAATGCTGCCAGCGCACGAAGCGCAGCAGGTAATTCGCCAGCGAGAGCGCCAGGATGCCGAGCATGACGGGCAAGCCCACCCGGACAAGACCGGTGGCGACCTCGCGCCAGCCGGCCCAGAGCAAGAGAGCGAGGTAGCCGGCTGCGGCCAGCGCCACGGTCCATACGGTCAGGCGCACTGCCCGCGGCGAAACCGGCAGCGAGGCGGAATCAGACAATAATGCCGCCTCCCAGACAGACCTGAGACTCGTAGAGCACCACCGACTGGCCCGGCGTCACCGCCCATTGCGGCACGGCGAAGGCCACCTCGCAGCGCCCCCCTTCCGGCAGCTCGCTCAGTTCTTCTATATCGCAGGCCGCATCGGGCATGCGGTAGCGGGTCTTGGCCGCGTACACCCAGTGCGGGCGCGGCGGCCTGGGCGAAATCCACGACAACTGCCCCGCCGTCAGCCGGTCGCGCAGCAGGGCCGGATGATCGTGACCCTGCACGACGTAGAGCACGTTTTTATCCATGTCCTTCGCGGCGACGAACCAGGGCCCCTCGGATGCATCCTTGACCCCGCCGATGCCGAGGCCTTCGCGCTGGCCGAGCGTGCAGTAGCTCAAGCCTTCATGCCGGCCGACCACACGATCGTCGTCGAGGCGACGGATTTCTCCCGGCTGCTTCGGCAGATAGCGCGCCAGGAATTCGCGGAAGCGCCGCTCGCCGATGAAGCAGATGCCGGTCGAATCCTTCTTGGCGTAATTGGCCAGGCCGGCCGCCGCGGCAATTTTCCTCACCTCGCGCTTGTAGAGCCGGCCGAGGGGAAACAGCGTCCTGGAAAGCTGCGCCTGGTCGAGGCGGTAGAGGAAGTAACTCTGGTCCTTGGCGCCGTCTTCGGCTTTCAGCAACTGCCATTCGCCGAGAAATTCGCGCACCTGCGCGTAGTGGCCGGTGGCGATGCAGTCGGCGCCGAGGCGCAGCGCATGATCCAGAAATGCCTTGAACTTGATCTCCGAGTTGCACAGCACATCCGGATTCGGCGTGCGGCCGGCACGGTACTCGGTGAGGAAATTGGCGAACACCCTTTCCCGGTACTCGGCCGCGAAATTCACCGCTTCCAGCTCGATGCCGATGACGTCGGCAGCGGCGGTCGCGTCGATCAGGTCCTGGCGCGACGAGCAGTAATCCCCGGTATCGTCATCCTCCCAGTTCTTCATGAACAGGCCGACGACTTCATGGCCCTGCCGCTTCAGCAGCAGCGCGGCGACCGAGGAATCGACGCCGCCGGACATGCCGACGATGACTTTAGCCATGGTGACGGATCAGCTCCAGAGGATAACGACGACCGGCGCGGTAATCCCGCACGCACTCCAGCACCAGCGGACTGCGATGCCGATCCCGGCAAGCCTCGATTTCATCGACCGTCATCCAGACGGCGCGCAGGATACCGGCATCGAGCTTCCTCGCCGTGCTGCGGGAGCCGACTTCGCCGGCGAAGGCGAAACGCAGATAGGTGATGTCACGCTGCGGCCGCGGCCACTGATAGATGCCGACCAGTTCGGTCGGGGCGAAGGCGTGCGCCGTTTCTTCCAGCGCCTCGCGCACGCAGGCCTCGATGAGCGATTCGCCGGCGTCGAGATGGCCGGCCGGCTGGTTGAAGCGAATGCCGGCCTCGGTCTCCTCCTCGACCAGCAGGAAGCGGCCGTCGCGTTCCATCAACGCGGCGACGGTGACGTTGGGTTTCCACAGACGTTCCATCTCGCTCATTCTACCGGCGCGCTAGAATCGGCGATCCAGACTTGCACCGGAGATCGAACATGTCCATGGCAGACCGTGACGGCTTCATCTGGCACGACGGCCGACTCGTGCCCTGGCGCGAGGCCACCACCCACGTGCTGACCCATTCGCTGCACTACGGCCTGGCCGTCTTCGAGGGCGTACGCGCGTACAAGACCGAGAGCGGCACGGCGATCTTCCGCCTCAAGGAACACACCGACCGGCTGTTCAACTCGGCGCACATCTACCGCATGGCGATGCCCTACGACAAGGAGACGCTGATGGCCGCGCAGAAGGAAGTCGTGCGCGCCAACAAGCTCGAATCCGCCTACATCCGCCCGATCGCCTTCTACGGCTCGGAGAAGATGGGCGTGTCGCCCAGGGGCGCCAAGGTGCATGTCGCCATCGCGGCCTGGCCCTGGGGCGCCTACCTCGGCGAGGAAGGCATGGAGAAGGGCATCCGCGTCAAGACCTCCAGCTTCGCGCGCCACCATGTCAATGTCTCGATGTGCCGCGCCAAGTATTCCGGCACCTACGCCAACTCCATTCTCGCCAACATGGAAGCCCTCGAACACGGCTACGACGAGGCCCTGCTGCTCGACGTGGACGGTTTCGTCGCCGAGGGCGCGGGCGAAAATCTGTTCGTCATCAAGGACGGCCAGCTCTGCGAGCCGGAGATCGCCTCGGCGCTGACCGGCATCACCCGCGCCACGGTGCACGCGCTCGCCGCGGAACTTGGCTACACGGTCGTTTCGAAGCGCCTGACGCGCGACGACCTCTACATCGCCGACGAGGCCTTCTTCACCGGCACGGCCGCCGAAGTCACGCCGATCCGCGAGCTCGACGGCCGCCAGATCGGCGCCGGGCGGCGCGGCCCGCTGACGACGAAAATCCAGAGCCTGTTCTTCGACGTGGTCAACGGCCGGGTGCCGGCCCGCGCCGACTGGCTCAGTTTGGTCTGATACCTGTCCGAGGAACCCGCCATGAGCACCTTGAACGAAACGGAGCGCGAGATCGCCGTCACCGCGCACGACCTGCCGCTGCATTGCCCGCGTCCCGGCGCCCCGCTGTGGGCGCGTCATCCGCGCGTCTTCCTCGACGTGCTGAAGAACGACGAGACGATCTGCCCGTATTGCGGCACGAAATATCGTTTCAGCGGCGAAAAGCCCAAAGGCCACCACTGAAGATTCTGGTTGTCGCGCCGTCCTGGATCGGCGACACGATCATGATGCAGCCGCTGCCGATGCGGCTGCGCGAGCTGCATCCCGGCGCGGAGATCCATGTGCTCGCCCCGGTGTGGAGCGCGCCGCTGCTGGCGCGCATGCCGGAAGTCGCGGCGACCATCGAGAACCCCTTTCCCCACGGCGCCTTCGACTGGGCCGGCCGCAAGGCCCTGGGGCGCCGTCTCGCGCAAGCCGACTTTCAGCGGGCCTACGTGCTGCCGAACTCCTGGAAATCGGCGCTGGTCCCCTTCTTCGCGAAGATACCCGAGCGCATCGGCTACCACGGCGAAGCCCGCTACGTCCTGCTCAACCGGCGCTTTCCCGGGAGCGCCCTGCCCCGCCTCGTCGACCGTTATGCCGCGCTGGCCGGCACATTTGCCGAGCCGACCCCCGAGCCGCACCTGACCTCGACCCCGCAACAGCAGCGCGCCGCGCGTCAAGCGCTGGGCTTGCCGCTCGACCCTTCACCCGTGATCTTCTGCCCTGGCGCGGAGTACGGCCCGGCCAAGCGCTGGCCGGGCCATCATTTCGCAACGCTGGCGAAAAAGCTCGGCACGAAGGTCTGGATCATCGGTTCGCACAAGGATGCGCCGGTCGGTGAAGAAATCGAACGCCTCTCCGAAGGCACGGCACTCAACCTCTGCGGCCGCACCCATCTCGAGCAGGCCATCGACCTGATCGCCGGCGCGCGCGCCGTAGTCAGCAACGACTCCGGCCTGATGCACGTCGCCGCCGCGCTCGACCGGCCGCTCGTCGCACTCTACGGCTCGTCGAGCCCCGGCTATACGCCGCCATTGTCGAGTCT
>JAGXSN010000212.1 GCA_018333815.1 Sulfuritalea sp.
CGTACTCGGGCATGAAGCGGGCGCCCGCCCCCAGGATGACGATCGCCTCGCCGCGCGCCAGATCCTGCGGCTGGAGGACCGGCACGTCCTCGAGCGGTGTCGTGATCAGGTTCACCACCGCCGGGGTGCTGAGCAGCCAGGCGACCAGCAGGCCGCCCCAGGCCAGCGCGCGCCCCAGCCGCGGCCGCCGGCGCAGCAGCAGCAAGCCGATGCCGATGCTCAAGAGGGGCAGCAGCGGCGGCAGCAGCAGGGCGGCGCCGAACTTTTTCAGCAGGAAGGCGAGGGGCAGCGTTTCCATCAGCGCACGAAGCAGGAAGCTGGATTATCCCGCATCGATTCGTCTATGATGGGCTCATGTCGCGACTTGGCTCGTTGCCCGTTCTTTGCGCGCTCGCGTGCTTCTCCATGGCGCGGGCGGAATCGCTGCCGGCCGAATCGCAGTACATCGGCGAGATCCGGCGCGATGCCGGCGGCAAGCTCGTCACCGTCCCCTCCCCGGCAACCGTCGGCGCCCTCCCGCAGCAGGCGGCGTCCGGCAACGTCATCCGCGTCGGCCCGAGCCACGGCATCCGCACGATCGCGACGGCCGCCGCCCTCGCCCGGGATGGCGACATCGTCGAAATCGAGGCGGGCGACTATGTCGGCGATGTCGCCGTCTGGAAACAGAACCGTCTGCTCATCCGCGGCGTCGGGGGCCGGGTGCGCCTGGTGGCCGGCGGCGCCCACGCGGAAGGCAAGGCCCTCTGGGTCCTGCGCGGCGGCAAGATCACCGTCGAGAACCTCGAATTCGCCGGCGCCCGCATGCCCGACCGCAACGGCGCCGGCATCCGCTTCGAGAAAGGCCACCTGATCGTCCGCAACTGTCGCTTCGTCGGCAACGAGAACAGCATCCTCACGGGCGGCGGCAACATGGATCTCGAGATCGAGAACAGCGAGTTCGCCGACAATGGCGCCGGCGACGGCTACAGCCACAATCTCTACGTCGGCGCGATCAGGATGTTGCGCGTGACCGGCAGCTATTTCCATCACGCCAAGGCCGGCCACCTGCTGAAGAGCCGCGCCGCCGAGAACCACATCCTCTACAACCGCCTGACCGACGAATCCGGCGGCCGCGCCGGCTACGAACTCGAGTTTCCCAGCGGCGGCATCGCCTATGTCATCGGCAACATCATCGAACAGAGCGCGACCACGGAAAACCCCTACCTCGTCTCGTTCGGCGCCGAGGGCTACAAGCACCCGGCCAACGAGCTCTATCTGGTCAACAACACGCTGATCGACAACCTGCCGCAGTCCGGCTTCTTCCTCGCCGCCAGGCCCGGCTTCCAGGTCGTCAAGGCCTGGAACAACCTGTTGCTGGGCAGGCGCCCGCTCAACAGCGGCGGCATCGACGGCGAGTTCGTCAACAATCCGAACGTCGGCAAGGACAGCTTCGTCCTCGCCGACAGCCATGATTACCGGATCCGGCGGGAAAGCCCGCTGCACCGTACTTACCGTGTTCCTGAAGCAGCCCGCGGCATCCCGCTGGCGCCGGAACGCGAGTATGTGCATCCCGCCGCGACGCGCATGCTGACCGCCACGCCGACCCTGCCCGGCGCGAAGCAGACGCTGCAGCCCGACAATTCGAATTGAAAGTCGGCGCTGGCTGGACGGCACTACACGAGGATTTCTAGACGAGAACTTCAGCGACCGGCGGATGGCCGAGGAAGGCCTGCGGACTCGCGCTCGCGCCGTAGGCGCCCGACTGGAAGATCACCACGAGGTCGCCGGGTTCGGCCCGGGCCAGCTCCATGCGGTCGGCCAGCAGGTCGAGTGGGGTGCAGAGCGGGCCGACGACCGAGGCGATTTCCTTCTCGGTCGCATCCATCCTGTTGCCGATGGCAACAGGATAATTCTTGCGGATGACCTGCCCGAAATTTCCGGAGGCCGAAAGATGGTGGTTCAGCCCGCCGTCGCAGACGAGGAAGACCTGTCCGCGCGAGATTTTCCGGTCGAGCACGCGCGTGACGTAGATGCCGGCCTCGCCGACCAGGTAGCGGCCCAGCTCGATCACCAGTTCGGCCTGCGGCAACTCGGTCTGCGCCCGTTCGACCAGCGCCGCGAGGTTGACGCCGATCGGCGCAAGCTCGAGCCGCTGCTCGCCCGGGAAATAGGGAATGCCGAAACCGCCGCCGAGGTTCAGGAAGCGCACCGGCGCCGGCGCATCCTGCGCCAGTCGCAGCGCGAGTTCGTAGGATTTCTGCTGCGCCTCGACGATCGCCTCCGCCTTGAGGTTCTGCGAACCCGCGAAGAGGTGGAAACCCTCGAAAGCCAGCCCGGCCTTGCCGATCCCGGCCAGCGCCTGCGGCGTCTGCTCGGCATCGATGCCGAACTGCTTCGGCCCGCCGCCCATCTTCATGCCGGACGACTTCAGCTCGAAATCAGGGTTGACCCGCACCGCCACTCGGGCGGCCTTCCCGAACTCCCGCGCAATCGTCGCCAGCAGATCGATCTCGCGGAAGGATTCGACATTGACGAGGATGCCCGCCTCGACCGCCTGGCGCAATTCGGTTGCGCGCTTGCCCGGCCCGGCGAAGCTGATCTCGTGCGGGTCGGCGCCGGACTCCAGCGCCACGGCCAGTTCGCCGCCCGAGGCGACGTCGATGCCATCGACCAGCCCGGCCATGTGGGCCACCAGCGCCGGCAGGGGATTCGCCTTCATCGCGTAGTGGAGCTTCACCGCCTGGGGCAGCGCGGCGCGCAGCTCGGCCACGCGTTGCGTCAGCAAGCCGCGGTCGTAGGCATAGAACGGCGTCGATCCGGCGCGCGCCGCCAGTTGCGCGAGCGGCAGGCCGCCGACGACCAGTTCGGCGCCTGCGCTGCGGAACAGGTTCATCGGCGCATGTTGCGGCAGGGTCTTTTCAGTGGCCATGCCGCTCGATCCATTCCGTGCTCAGCGTCTTGCGGTCGATCTTGCCGTTCGGGTTGCGCGGCAGCGGGCCCGTGCGGACATCGATGCCGGCCGGCACCATGTAGGCCGGCATGCGCGCCTTGCATTCGGCGATCAAGGCATCGACATCCAGCGTGCCGCCATCAGGCGGCGTCGCGATCACCTGAATCGCCTGGCCGAGCGTCGCATGCTCGACGCCGAAAGCGACGCATTCGCCGACCCGCTTCGTCCCGTAGAGAATCTCCTCGACTTCGGTCGGGCTGACGCGATAACCCGAAGTCTTCATCATCTCGTCGCGCCGGCCGACGAAGTAGAGGAAGCCCTCCTCGTCACTGCGCACCGTGTCGCCGGAGAACACGGCGAGTTCGGGAATCACCAGCCCCGCCTCGCGCCCCGGCAGGGGTTTGTAACGCTCGGCGGTCTTTTCCGGATCGTTCCAGTAGCCCATGCCGACCAGCGCGCCGCGATGCACCAGCTCGCCGGGCTCGTTCGGCGCGCAGGGCGTGCCGTCCTCGCGCAGCACGAGGATCTCGGCATTCGGGATCGCCTTGCCGATCGAATCGGGGCGCCGGTCGACTTCCTCGGGCGGCAGGTAGGTGGAGCGGAAAGCCTCGGTCAGCCCGTACATCAGGAAAGGCTGCGTTTTCGGCAGGCGCGCGCGCAGGGCGGCGAGCGTCTCGCGCGGCATGCGGCCGCCGGTGTTGGCGAAATAGCGCAGGTGCTCGGTGATCGCGGCCGGCCATTCCAGTTGCGACAACTGGATGTAGAGCGGCGGCACCGCCGTCAGTCCCGTGACCCTTTCCTTTTCCAGGGCCTTGAGCACGTCGCGCGGCAGCAGGTAGTTGAGCAGCACCACGCGCGCGCCGGCATGGAAAGCCGTGGTCAGCTGAGAAAAGCCGGCATCGAAGGACAGCGGCAAGGCGGCCAGCAGCGTGTCGCCCGGCCGGTTCTCCAGATACGACGCCACGCTCTTCGCGCCGGCCACCATGTTGCGATGGGAGAGCACCACGCCCTTCGGCTTGCCGGTGCTGCCCGAGGTGTAGAGAATCGCCAGCACATCGGCATCGATGACGCGATGGCCAGGCCGCGGCGGCGCGGCCAGCAGATCGTCCCAGCGGTGGCAGGCCGGCGTGCCGGCGGCAGGCAGATCGGCCTTGGCATCGACGACCACGACCTGGCGCAGGTCGCGGCATTCCGCCAGCACGCTCTCCAGCAGCATCAAACGCTCCGGCGAAGTGACCAGCACGCGCACATTGCAGTCGCGCAGGATGTAGCCGACCTGCTCCGGCTTGAGCAGCGGGTTGAGCGGCACGAACACGCCGCCGCCGGCCGGCGCGCCGAAGCTGGCGATCACCGTCTCGAAGCGCTTCTCCAGATAGATGCCGACCCGCTCGCCGCGCTGCAGGCCCAGCCCGATCAGTCCGCCGGCGAAGCGCGCGACGGCATCCCGCAACTCACCGTACCGCAGCGACTGTTTGCCGTAGGCAAGCGCGACCGCTGTCGGATCGCGCTCCGCGGAAATTGCGATGAGCTCGGGGAGGAGGCAGGAATCGCGCATGGCATAAACGCTTCAACTATGACGGCAAGAAGTATCGCACAGTCCCATGGCCTATAATCCGCGCCGTTTCTGCCCGTCACCGGAGCCGTCCTTGAATACCCAGCAAGAAGTCCTCAACCTGCTCGACGAAATTCTCGGCCTCAAGGGCCGGACCGGCAGTTTCACCGCCGGGACGCCGCTGCTCGGCGCGCTTCCCGAACTCGACTCGATGGCCGTCGTCGCGCTGATCACCGGCATGGAAGAGCGCTTCGGCTTCATGACCGAGGACGACGAGATCGACGGCAGCGTCTTCGCCACGGTCGGTTCGCTGGTCGACTTCGTGGAAGCCAAGCAGGCGGGCTGACCCCTCTCGGCCGATGGCGCCCGAAGCCTTCTTCCTGACGGTCGCCGACGCCCCGCACCCGCAGCGCTTCTGTCTCTATCACGCGCCCGCCGGATCGGCACACGGCGCAGTGCTCTACCTCCATCCCTTCGCCGAGGAGATGAACAAGGCGCGCCGCATGGCCGCCCTGCAGGCGCGCCTGCTGGCCGAAAACGGCTACGCCGTGCTGCAGATCGACCTGCACGGCTGCGGCGACAGTTCCGGCGACTTCGGCGCCGCCACCTGGGAAAGCTGGCTTGCCGACGTGCATGCCGCGCACGCCTGGCTGCGCGCGCGCTGCCCTGCCCCCGCCCCGCTCTGGCTCTGGGGCCTGCGCAGCGGCTGCCTGCTGGCGGCCGACGCTGCCCGGCGCAGCGGCACGCCCGTCAACTTCCTGTTCTGGCAGCCGGTCGTATCGGGCAAGCAGTACCTGCAGCAGTTCCTGCGCCTCAAGGTCGCCGGCGCAATGATGGGCGGCGAGAGCAAGGGCGTGATGGAAACCCTGAAGGCGCAGCTCGCCGCCGGCCAGGTCGTGGAAATCGCCGGCTATGCGCTCTCGGCCGGCCTGGCCCGTGGGCTGGAAAGCGCCGAACTGTCGCCCCCCGCCCGGTCGGGTCGCCTGCACTGGCTCGAAGTGTCCGCGCGCCCGGAGACCACGCTGGCGCCGGCCTCGCAGAAGCGCATCGAACAGTGGCGGGCGGCGGGATGCGCGGCCGGGAGTGCCGTCCTGCCAGCGCCGACTTTCTGGCAGACCACCGAAATCGAGGAAGCCCCGGCGCTGCTGGACGCCACGCTGGCGGCGCTGCGCTCATGAACTGCGCCGAAGAAGCCATCCGCTTCGCCTGCGAGGGCGAGACCCTGTTCGGCATCCTCGCCCGCCCGGAGCAGCCGGCCGAGCTCGGCATCGTCATCGTCGTCGGCGGCCCGCAGACCCGCGTCGGCAGCCACCGGCAATTTGTCCTGCTGTCCCGCACCCTTGCCGCCGCCGGTTTTCCGGTGCTGCGTTTCGACGTGCGCGGCATGGGCGACAGCACCGGCGCGCAACGCAGCTTCGAAGCGCTCACACCCGATATCGGCGCGGCCATCGACGCGCTTCAGTCCGCCAGCCCCGCCGTGAAGCGCGTCGTGCTCTGGGGGCTATGCGATGCGGCTTCAGCTGCCCTGCTCTATTGCGATGAAACCCGCGACTCGCGCATCGCCGGCCTGTGTCTGCTCAATCCCTGGGTGCGTTCTGAAGCCACGCTGGCGAGAACCCAGGTCAAGCACTACTACGGCCAGCGCCTGCTGCAGAAGGAGTTCTGGGGGAAGCTGCTGAGCGGTCGTTTGAACATCGTCCGCTCGGTTGCCGAACTGTTGCGCAAACTGGGGCAGGCATCTTCCCGGCCGGAACCATCGCTCGGTTTCCAGGAACGCATGGCGCGCGGCTGGAAAACCTTCACCGGGCCGATCCTGCTCATCCTCAGCGGCAACGACTACACCGCGAAAGAGTTCCGCGAATACGCGGCCGGCGCGCCAAGCTGGCGCGGCCTGCCGGAACAGGCCGGCGTCACGCGCGTCGACGTGAAGGATGCCGACCACACGTTTTCTTCCGCACAGTGGCGCGACATAGTGGCCGCAACCTGCCTGAAGTGGCTGGCAACTACTTCGGAACGACGACCGCGGGCATGAGCCCCAGCCGTTTTGCCCGGCGTGCGAATTTGCCATCGTCGAACGAGGCCATGCTTGAGCAACCCCGATAGCTGGCGTGATGCAAAGCATCGGCAAAATCGAGCCCGGCCGTGCAATGCGACAGCGCCTGGACGACCGTCTCCCGATCTTCGACTGTCATATTCGGCAACGCACAGAGATGCTCCATTGGTGTCGATGCCGATCATGGCTTGGCGAGCGCAGCCGGATCGAAATCCACGGGCACCGCCTTGCGCCGGCTCTTGAGCATGCCGAAGCCGCTTTCCGGAACGGCGACCGGCGTACTCCTGACGCGCACCTCGACATGATCGCCGACCAGAGTGAACTCGACCTTGCTGCCCTGCCGGATGCCCAATCGCTGCCTGACCGACTTGGGAATCGTCACCTGTCCTTTGCTGGTAACGGAACATGTATCCATCGCATTCTCCTTGTAATACCGGGTAAGGAATATCATCGTACGAGCGTCTGCACAATCGCCCTCCTATAATCGATTCCGGTAAATGACTTCGGTATTGACCCGCGCATGAAGCAAACATATCTCTGCCTCGGCCACCCGCGCTTCGCCGACGGCGACCTCGCCGCCATCGCCGCGCGCGAGGGCATTCCGGCCGCCTGGCAGCAGGCTTTCTTGCGGCACGGCGCAGAGGCGCCCGCGCGCGTCAGCGGCGACTTCGCCGTGGCCGTCGCGCTCGCCGACGGCCGGACCTTCCTCGCCATCGACCGCTTCGCGATCCGGACGCTCTGCCATCGCGTCGTCGACGGCCGGCTGCGTCATGCCGCCCGCGCGGATGAATTGGGGGCGACCGAGCTCGACCCGCAGGCGATCTTCGACTACCTCTATTTCCATGTCATCCCCTCGCCGCGCACGATTTTCAAAGGCGTCTTGCGTCTGCCGCCGGGCCACTATGCCCTCTTCGAAAATGGGCAGCTGACGGTTGCGCCGTATTGGCAGCCGCGTTTCGAAGAGGCCCGCAACCCCTCATTCAACGAGTTGCGCGACGAATTCCGCCAGCTCGTCAAGGCGGCCGTCGCCGACCGGCTCGCCGCCGGCCCGGCCGGCTGCTACCTGAGCGGCGGCACCGACAGCTCCACCGTCGCCGGCATGGTCACGCAGATCACCGGCCAGCCGGCCGACACCTACTCGATCGGCTTCGCCGTCGCCGGCTACGACGAGATGGAATACGCGCGCATCGCCGTCCGCCATTTCGGCACGCGCCACCACGAGCACTACGTCACGCCGGACGACCTCGTCGCCGCCATGCCCGCCGTGGCGGCCAGTTACGACCAGCCCTTCGGCAATTCCTCGGCCGTGCCGGCCTTCTATTGCGCGCGCATGGCCCGGCAGGACGGCTACGACCGCCTGCTCGCCGGCGACGGCGGCGACGAACTCTTCGGCGGCAACGCGCGTTACGCGATGCAGCGCATCCTCGGCGTCTATGACGCTCTGCCGGCCTTCTTCCGGCGCGGCCTCGCCGAACCACTCACCGACACCGGCCTGTTCAACCGCATTCCGCTGCTGAAAAAAGGCGCCAGCTACGTGCGCCAGGCGCGCGTGCCGATGCCCGACCGCATGCAGTCCTACAACCTGCTGCTGCGCCTGGGGCTCGACGGCGTCTTCACTGCCGATTTCCTGGCGCGCGTCGACGCGGACGAACCGGAATGCCACCAGCGCGCCACCTGGGCCGCCTGCCCGTCATCCGCCTCGCTGGTCAACAAGATGCTCGTCTACGACTGGCGCTACACCCTGGCCGAGAACGACCTGCCCAAGGTCATCGGCTCGGCCCGCCTGGCCGGCATCGAAGCCGGCTTCCCGCTGCTCGACGACCGCCTGCTCGACTTCTCGCTCAAGCTGCCCACGTCATACAAACTCAAGGGCCTCAAGCTGCGCTGGTTCTTCAAGGAAGCCCTGCGCGGCTTCCTGCCCGACGAGATTCTCGTCAAGAAGAAACACGGTTTCGGCCTGCCCTTCGGCCCCTGGGCGGTTGAGAACGCCGGCCTCAACAAGCTCGCCACCGGCTCGCTGCACGGCCTCGCCGATCGCGGCATCGTACGGCGAGAATTCATCGACACCCTGCTGAAAGAACACCTGCCCGCGCATCCCGGCTTCTACGGCGAACTGGTGTGGGTGATGACGATGCTCGAACTGTGGCTGCGAAACCGGCTCGACACGACCGGTTGAAACCATGACAAAACTCGGCGCTGGCGCGACGGCAGAACCATGACGTTCCGTCCCCATGCCTGGGCCTTCCTCGTATTCGTCGTCGCCTTCATCCTCTATGGCTCGCTCTTTCCGTTCGACTTCCGCGCTGCTCCGGAACCCTTCGCGACCCTGCTCTCGCATCGCGACCTGTTCGCCAACGCGGCCGATGCGGCCGACAACTTCCTGCTCTTCGTCCCGCTCGGACTCGCGCTGCACCTGTGCCTGCCGCGCAGGCGCGACCGACTGATCGGCGCGCTGCTGGCGCTCCTCGCGCTCGGCCTCGGCGTCCAGGCCCTGCAGCTTTACCTGCCCAGCCGGATCGCCGCCCTCGCCGACGTCATCTGGAACGCCGCCGGCCTGGCGGCCGGGCTGCTGATCGCCGGCCTCGCGCGGCGCTGGCTCGGCGCGCGCCTCGCCGTTTCCCC
>JAGXSN010000213.1 GCA_018333815.1 Sulfuritalea sp.
GGGGAGCCGCAACGCGCGCGTGAGATAGGCCACGGCGGGGGTCGGCAGCGGCCCGCACAGCATCACGTCGACGCCGGCGGCGGCGAAGCCCGCTTCCAGCGCCGCCTCGAGCATGTAGCCGGAGATGCGGGTGTCCTTGCCGATCAGCACCGCCGGCCGCTCGCCGTCCCTGCTGAGACCCTGCGCCCGGGCATGCGCGACGAGCGTCTTGCCGGCGGCGAAGCCGAGCCGCAGCGCGAAATCTGGCGTGATCGGCAGCTGGCCGACCCGGCCGCGCACGCCGTCGGTGCCGAAATAGTGTCGTGGCATTACTCGGTTCCCCTTTCCATGGCATTCCACACCGCCAGCGCATCCCGCGTCGCCGCGACATCGTGGACGCGCACGATGCGCGCGCCGCGCTCGACGGCCAGCACCGCCGCCGCCACGCTCGCCGGCATGCGCGCGAGACCGTTTTCCCGTCCGGTCACCGCGCCGAGCATCGACTTGCGCGACAGGCCGGCCAGCACCGGGACACCGATCTGCGCGATCCGATCCAGCTCGCGCAGCAGCGCATAGTTGTGCTGCAGCGTCTTGCCGAAACCGAAACCCGGGTCGATCAGCAGCCGCGACTGGGCAATACCCGCCGCCACGCAAGCCAGCACGCGTCCGACCAGAAATGCATGCACCTCGGCGACGACATCGTCGTATTGCGGGGCATCCTGCATGGTGCGCGGCTCGCCCTGCATGTGCATCAGGCAGACGCCGGCCTCGCCGCGCGCCACCACTTCCAGCGCGCCCGGCGCGCGCAGCGCCGCGATGTCGTTGATGAGGGCCGCGCCCGCATCGATCGCCGCGCGCATCACCTTCGGTTTGGTCGTGTCGACCGAGACCGGCACCCCCCAGTCGCGTACCGCCCCAAGCACCGGCAGCAGGCGGCGGATTTCCTCCTCTGCCCGCGCCGGCGGCGCGCCGGGACGCGAGGATTCCGCACCGAGATCGAGAATGTCCGCACCCGCCGCTCGTTGCGCCTCGGCGTGCGCGATCGCCGCGCGCACATCGCTGCCCACCCCGTCGCCCGAGAACGAATCGGACGTGAGGTTGACGACGCCCATGATGAGCGGGCGGTCGAGCGTCAGCGCGTAGGGGCCGCAATACAGCGTCGTCATGCGGCCGGATTCTACCGGCAGACGCAAGTTAGAGCCTATTTCAGGCGCGCCCCGCTGCCGTCTTGCACTGTCACGCCGACCGGGAAACCGGCCTGCACGCTCTGGGTCACCACGCAGTAGTCTTCGAAGGTGGCAAGGATGCGCTCGAGTTGCGCCATCTGCGCCGCCGGCGCGCCGAAGCGCAAAGCGACGTCCATGCGCGCGATGCGCAGGCGCTTTTGCTCGTTGCGTCCCATCTGCACGGTCACCGTCGCAACGATCCGGCCCGGCTCGTTCCTGAACTTGCGCAGGGCGAAGAGCAAGCTGGCGCCGAGACAGTTCGCCACGCCCGCGGCGAGCAGGCGCGCGGGATTCGGCCCGGCGTTGCCACCCAGCGGCGGCGGCTCGTCGGTCAGCAACGCCGGCAGATCGTTGTCGAAACGCACCAGGAAGGCGTAGTCGTCCTGCTGTTCGAGGCTGAAGGTGAATTGCGGATCGTTCATGGATGGAATTCCCGAAATCGGTTCTGACGCGACGGCGAGCCGCAGCATAGCAGTTCGATGGCGGGAAACTGGCATACTGGCCCCCGTCGAAAGGATTGCCCATGCCCACCGGACCGCGCGTGATCGCCACCCCCTACCGTCCCATCCCGCTGGTCGTGCCGGACGGCATGAAGCCGAACGAGTTTTTCAACAGCGCCGAGAACCTCGCCGACCTGATGCACAACAACGGCCTGCTGCGCAATCCCGAGGGGCTGCTGCTCTACCGCAAGGCGCTCGGCCACAGCAACCTGTTCGACTGCTCGATCATCTACAACACCTCGACCAGCATTCTGGACCCGCTCGGCCGACCGGTGCGCCGTACCCAGGTACCCGAGCCGGTGCGCAACGTCTGGAACCGCATGAACCAGATCGTCATCGCCTTCATGCTGGAACGCTACCCCGACCCCGCCGCCCATCTGGTCCTGGCGGGCGAGGCCAGCCTCGACGCGACATGGCCGCTCTCCTCGCCGGGGGTGCCGTCGATCCGCATGCTGCACAACCACTTCATCGTCTTCGACAAGGCGGCGCTCGCCGCCGCGCCGCTGGCCGACCCGAACAACCCGAACCTGACCGACGGCGGCCAGCATTCGCTGTTCCAGGCCTACATGCACGATGTCTATCAGGCCTTCTTCGACGCTTTCGACTTCGATCTGCTCATCCCCTGCCCGGCGCAGGCTTCGCGCGTCGGGCTCACCAGTTATCCGCAGGGACTGCCGAGCTGGGAAATCAGAAACGGCGCAGCGGCGCTCAAGGAAGTCCGGTTCTGGCAGGAATACGACACCATCCTCAAAGGCTTCCTCGACTTCTACCGCACCTTCTTCGGCCAGGTGTCGACGCGCAACTCGCCGCCGCCTCACGACATCCATTTCCCCCGACTCGTCGAGGAGAAGCTGCTTTTCGACAACGACTTTCTCAAGGCCGCGAAGATGGTGCGCGATCAGTGCATCAGGGAGGCCAAATACGCGAACCTGATCCGCTGGCAGCCGGCCTTCAAACAGCTGATCTACCGCAACGACGACGGCAAGCTGATCGTGACGATCAGCCAGAACTCGATCGGCAACGCCATCACCGAACTGCTCGGCGTGGTGGTCAACCGCCAGCCCGATGCGGAGGCTTATGCCCGGGACGAACCCGCGCTGCTCGAACAGTTGCTGGAAGTGCGCCGTCGGCTTGCGGCAGCCGATCTCGGCGACGGGATCGCCACCGCCCATTGGAGCGCGGGCTAGCGGTCGGGAACCCCCTTCGATCCTGCGACGGCGCCGATGTGTTGCGGGGCGGGAGGCAGCAACCAGGCGAACAGCAGCGTCGCGGCTGCCGCGCCTGCGAGCTGGGCGACGATGAAGCCCGGCGTGTCCGCCGGGCGGATGCCCGCAAAGGTGTCGGAGGCCGCGCGGGCCAGGGTGACGGCCGGATTGGCGAACGATGTCGAGGCGGTGAACCAGTAGGCCGAAGCGATATAGGCGCCGACGGCATACGGCATCGCTCCGGGATGCCGTCGGATGCAAGCCCAGATCACCGCCAGCAAGCCGAAGGTTGCGACGAACTCGCTGAACCACTGGGGCATCCCCGTGCGGACCTGGGTCGAGGCGAGGAAGACAGGCAGGTCGAACATCCCGTGCGCGGCCGCAACCCCGAGGAAGGCCCCCGCCACCTGGGCCGCGATATACCCAGGCACCGCCCGCCAGGAAAGGCCTCCCTGCCAGGCGACCGCCAGGGTCACGGCCGGATTGAAATGGGCGCCGGATACCGGGCCGAACGTCAGGATCAGCACGGCCAGACCGGTGCCCGTGGCCAGGGTGTTGGCCAGCAGGGCGATGGCGACGTTGCCGCCGGCCAATCGCTCGCCCATGATGCCGGAACCCACCACCACGGCAAGCAGCAGCGCCGTGCCCAGGACTTCCGCCACCAGTTTTCTTGCCAGGCCGTTCATGCGGATCCCCGCCTCATGGACGACGCCCTTCATGGATCCGACGCGCCGCGGCGAGAGCCTCGGTGCGCGTCATGGTTTCCAGCGGCAGGGCAAGAAAAGCCTCGACGCGCGCCCGGAGTTCCTGGTAGGCCTTTTCGAAGGCTTCCCGGCGGGCATCGAGCGGTTCGACGTGGGCCGGGTCGTCGATGCCCCAATGCGCGGCGGCCGGATGGCCGGGCCACACCGGGCAACTCTCCTGCGCCGCATTGCCGCAGACCGTGAAGATGAAATCGAAAGTCGGCCCGGGCGGGACGGCGCCCGCGTCGAGTTCGTCCCACGACCTGCTGCGCGCGCCCGCACAGGGCACGCCATGCTTCTCCAGGGTTTCGAGCGCGACGGGATTTACCCGTCCCGCCGGCCGGCTGCCAGCCGAATGGGCCACCACGCGGCCCTTGCCGAGATGGTTGAACAGCATCTCGCCGAGGATGGAACGGGCTGAATTGCCGGTGCACAGCACGAGGATGTTCATGGGCATGTCGTTTTCCTTGTCAGGCAGGGTTCGCCCTGGCAGCAGTTTTCGGTCAGGAAGGCGATCAGGTTGTCCATCGCCGGGTAGTGGGCGGCGTAGTAGATGAAGCGGCCTTCCTGCCGCGCTTCGAGCAGGCCGGCCTGCGTCAGCGTCTTGAGATGAAAGGACAGCGTGTTGGCTGGAATTCCCAGCCGCGCGCCGATCTCGCCGGCGGCCCGTCCCGCCGGGCCAGTTTCGACGAGCAGACGGAACAGCGCAAGACGGGTTTCCTGCGCCAGGGCGGAAAGAGCGATGACGGCGTCGACGTGGTTCATTTCTTTATTTCCGGAACAGTGGAAATGATAAGCAAAAAAATCGGGAAGGCAAGCTTCCCGATGGATTGTTGCCGTCAGGCCGGCGCCGGGGCGTTTGGCGTGGCGCCGGCCGTACCGTCGTCGGCCGCCGGCTTGGATGACGGGGAGGGCGACTTGGGCGGACGCGGTTCCCTGCCCGCCATGATGTCGTTGATCTGGTCGGCGTCGATGGTCTCCAGCTCCAGCAGCGCCTTGGTCATGGCCTCGACCTTGTCGCGGTTCTCATCGAGCAGGCGGCGCGCCAGGGCATACTGTTCGTCGATGATGCGCCGCACCTCGGCATCCACCTTCTGCATCGTGGCTTCGGACACATTCTTGTGCGTCGTGATCGAGCGGCCGAGGAAGATCTCGGCCTCTTCCTCGCCATAGACCATCGGCCCGAGCGCTTCGGACATGCCCCACTGCGTCACCATGCGCCGCGCCAGGTCGGTGGCGCGCTGGAAATCGTTCGAGGCGCCGGTGGTCATCTGGTGCATGAAAATTTCCTCGGCCAGCCGGCCGCCGAACAGCACGCAGATGGTGTTGAGCAGGCGTTCCCGGTCCTGGCTGTAGCGATCCTCGGTCGGCAGCTGCATGGTCACGCCGAGCGCGCGGCCGCGCGGGATGATGGTGACCTTGTGCACCGGGTCGGTTTTCGGCAGCAGCTTGGCGACCACGGCATGACCGGACTCATGGTAGGCGGTGTTACGGCGCTCCTCCTCGGGCATGACCATCGAGCGGCGCTCGGCGCCCATCATGATCTTGTCCTTGGCACGCTCGAAGTCGTCCATGTCCACCAGACGCTTGTTGGCGCGCGCGGCAAACAGCGCCGCCTCATTCACCAGGTTGGCCAGGTCGGCGCCCGAGAAGCCGGGACAGCCGCGCGCCAATATCGAAGCATCGACATCCGTCGACAACGGCACCTTGCGCATGTGCACCTTGAGGATCTGCTCGCGGCCGCGGATGTCCGGCAGCGGCACCACCACCTGGCGGTCGAAGCGGCCGGGGCGCAGCAGCGCCGGATCGAGCACGTCCGGACGGTTGGTCGCGGCGATGACGATCACGCCGGCGGAAGCCTCGAAGCCATCCATCTCGACCAGCAACTGATTCAGCGTTTGCTCGCGCTCGTCGTTGCCGCCGCCGAGGCCGGCGCCGCGCTGACGGCCGACGGCGTCGATTTCGTCGATGAAGATGATGCAGGGCGCGGCCTTCTTGGCCTGCTCAAACATGTCGCGCACACGCGCCGCGCCGACGCCGACGAACATCTCGACAAAGTCTGAGCCGGAAATCGAATAGAACGGCACTTTTGCCTCGCCGGCAATCGCGCGCGCCAGCAGCGTCTTGCCGGTGCCGGGGCTGCCCACCATCAGCACGCCGCGCGGGATGCGGCCACCCAGCTTCTGGAATTTGGACGGATCGCGCAGGAAGTCGACGAGTTCGGAAACTTCTTCCTTGGCCTCTTCGCAGCCCGCCACGTCGGCGAAGGTGACCTGGTTGCTGTTTTCGTCGAGCATGCGCGCCTTGCTCTTGCCGAAGGAGAACGCGCCGCCGCGTCCCCCGCCCTGCATCTGGCGCATGAAGAAGATCCAGACGCCGATCAGCAGCAGCATCGGGAACCA
>JAGXSN010000214.1 GCA_018333815.1 Sulfuritalea sp.
GGCGGGACGGCGCGCCCCGTCAGGACTTGTTCTGCTCCTTGCGCGCCTCGCCCTCGATGGTGGCGCCGGTCTGGTTTTCGACCTGCTTGGTCTCGGTTTCGGGCGAGTTGGCGTCCTTCATGCCATCCTTGAAGCCCTTCACCGCACCACCGACATCCTGGCCGATGTTGCGCAGCTTTTTCGTGCCGAACACCAGCAACACGATCACCAGAACGACCAGCCAATGCCAGATGCTCCAGGCTCCCATGGGGATTCTCCTCTAAAAATTGATGTGAAGCGCCTCGCCTGCCGACCGCAACCGGCGTTGCGGCGCTACTTGCGCGTCAGCATCGGACCGAGACGATCCGGGCCGCCGACGACATGGACGTGAAGATGATACACCTCCTGCTGTCCCACCCTGCCGGTGTTGACGATGGTGCGGAAACCGTCGGCGAGGCCCTGGCCGCGGGCCAGCTCGCCCAGCAGGGAAAACAGCTTGCCCAGCACCGGCGCGTGGCTGGCGTCCGTCTCGGCCAGCGAGGCGACATGCCGTTTCGGGATCACCATGAAATGCACCGGCGCGAGCGGGTTGATGTCATGGAAGGCGAGCAGGTCCTCGTCCTCGTAGATCTTGCGGCAGGGAATCTCGCCGCGGACGATCCTGCAGAAGATGCACTCGCTCATGCGACCCTCGATTTTTTCTCGTCGATGCCGGAAATGCCCTCGCGGCGACGGAACTCGACCATCACGTCGTCGACGCCGATGCCGAAATGGGTCAGCAGCACCATGCTGTGGAACCACAGGTCGCAGGTCTCGCGCACCAGGTGCAGCCGGTCGCCGTCCTTCGCCGCCATGATGGTTTCGGCGGCCTCCTCCGCGACCTTCTTGCAGATCGCGTCCGTGCCCTTGGCGTAGAGGCTGGCGACGTAGGAGGAGTCGGGCGCCGCGCCCTTGCGCGCTTCGAGCGTTTCCTGAATGCGGCGAATCACTTCGAGGTCGATCACTTGTAAATCTCCTTGGGGTCCTTGAGCACCGGCTCGACAGTCGTCCAGCAGCCATCGTCCAGCAGGCTCTGAAAAAAACAGCTGCGGCGGCCGGTGTGGCAACTGACGCCGCCGACCTGCTCGACCTTGAGCAAGATGACGTCGTTGTCGCAGTCGGTGCGGATCTCCACCACCGCCTGGAAATGGCCGGATTCCTCGCCCTTGTGCCAGAGTTTGCGGCGCGAGCGCGACCAGTAGACGGCCTGCCCGAGCGCTGCGGTCTTCTCCAGCGCCTCGCGGTTCATCCAGGCGAACATCAGCACCTCGCCCGTTTTCGCGTCCTGGGCGATCGCCGGCACGAGCCCCTGCTCGTCCCATTTCACTTCGTTGAGCCACTTGCAGGTCACAGCCGCACCTCGATGCCCTGGGCGCGCAGGTATTCCTTGGCCTGGCGCACCGTATATTCGCCGTAGTGGAAGATGCTCGCCGCCAGCACCGCGTCGGCGCGACCCTGGATCACGCCGTCGGCCAGGTGCTGCAGGTTGCCCACCCCGCCGCTGGCGATTACCGGGATCGGCACGGCGTCCGCCACGGCGCGCGTGAGCTCCAGATCGAAGCCGTTCTTGGTGCCGTCGCGGTCCATGCTGGTCAGCAGGATCTCGCCGGCGCCCAGCGCCGCGACCCGTCTGGCCCATTCGATGGCGTCGAGGCGGGTGTTGTTGCGCCCGCCGTGGGTAAACACCTCCCACTTGCCGGGCCCCGTCTGTTTGGCGTCGATGGCGACGACGATGCACTGGTTGCCGACCCGGGCGGAGGCGGCGGCGATGAGTTGCGGATTCTGCACCGCGGCGGTGTTGATGCTCACCTTGTCGGCGCCGGCGTTGAGCAGGCGGCGCACGTCCTCCACCTTGCGCACGCCGCCGCCGACGGTGAGGGGGATGAACACCTGCTCGGCGCAGGCCTCGACGATGTGCAGGATGATGTCGCGGGCGTCGGAACTGGCGGTGATGTCGAGGAAGGTAATCTCGTCCGCGCCCTGCTCGTCATAGCGGCGCGCGATCTCGACCGGATCGCCGGCGTCGCGCAGGCTGACGAAGTTTACGCCTTTGACCACGCGGCCGGCGTTGACGTCGAGGCAGGGGATGATGCGTTTGGCTAACATCGGTCGGCTTCCGCCTGGGCCTGTCTGAAATCGAGCTTGCCCTCGTAGATCGCGCGGCCGGTGATGGCCCCCACGATGCCCTCGGCGGCCACGGCGCACAGCGCCTTGACATCGTCCAGGCTGGCGATGCCCCCGCTGGCGATCACCGGGATGCGCAGCGCCTGCGCCAGTTTGACGGTGGCGCCGACATTCACGCCCGTCATCATCCCGTCGCGGCCGATGTCGGTATAGATCACGCCTTCGACGCCGTAGTCCTCGAACTTCCTGGCCAGGTCGATGACGTCGTGGCCGGTCAGCTTCGACCAGCCGTCGACGGCCACCTTGCCGTCCTTGGCGTCCAGGCCGACGACGATGTGGCCGGGAAAGGCCGTGCAGGCATCGTGCAGGAAGCCGGGATTTTTCACCGCCGCCGTGCCGATGATGACGTAGCCGACGCCGTCGTCGATGCAACGTTCGATGGTATCCAGATCGCGGATGCCGCCGCCCAGCTGCACGGGAATTTCGTCGCCCACCTCATCGAGAATCGCCTTGATCGCCGCCTCGTTCTTCGGCTTGCCGGCGAAGGCGCCGTTCAGGTCGACCAGATGCAGGCGGCGCGCGCCCTGGTCGATCCAGTGGCGCGCCATGGCGGCGGGGTCTTCGGAGAATACCGTGGCATCGTCCATGACGCCTTGCTTGAGGCGCACACAATGCCCGTCTTTCAGGTCGATGGCGGGGATCAGCAGCATGATTGGACAGGTTCGGTGGGATCAGGGGTTCCAGCGCACGAAGTTGGCCAGCAGGCGCAGTCCCGCGGCGGCGCTCTTTTCCGGGTGGAACTGCACGGCGAAAATGTTGGCGCGGGCCGCCGCACTGGCAAAACCGATGCCGTAGTGCGTCGTGCCGGCGATGAGGTCGGGACGGGCGGGCTCGACGTAGTAGCTATGCACGAAATAGAAGCGTGCGCCGTCGGCGATCTCCTGCCACAACGGATGGGGGAGCGCCTGCCAGACCTCGTTCCAGCCCATGTGCGGCACCTTGAGCGGCACGCCGGATCGATCGACCATCGCGGCTTCCGGAAACCGGCGCACATCGCCGGGAAACAGGCCGAGGCCGGCGACATTGCCCTCCTCGCTGTGCCCGAACAGCATCTGCAGGCCGATGCAGATGCCGAGAAAGGGTTTTTCCGCCGCCGCCCGCCGCACCGCCTCGGCGAGACCGCCGCGCGCCGAGAGTTCGCGCATGCAATCGGGCATCGCGCCCTGGCCGGGCACGATGACGCGGTCGGCCCCGGCCAGCGCGACCGGGTCGGCGCTGACCACCACGGCATGATCGGGCGCGACGCGTTCGACCGCCTGCGCCACCGAGCGCAGGTTGCCCATGCCATAGTCGACGATTGCCACGGTTTTCATCGGTCGGACGCGCAGAGGGCCTACAGGGCGCCTTTCGTCGAGGGCACGCCGCCGCCGGCGCGCGGGTCGGGCGCCACGGCCATGCGCAGCGCGCGGGCGAAGGCCTTGAACACGGTCTCGGCCTGGTGGTGGGCGTTGTCGCCGCGCAGGTTGTCGATATGGAGCGTGATGGCGGCGTGATTGACGAGCCCCTGGAAGAATTCGCGCACCAGCTCGGCGTCGAACTCGCCGATGCGCTCGCGGCTGAAGGCGACGTTGAACGACAGCCCCGGCCGGCCGGAGAGGTCGATGACGACGCGGCTCAGCGCCTCGTCGAGAGGCACGTAGGCGTGACCGTAGCGCGCCAGCCCCTTCTTGTCGCCCCAGGCCCGGGCCAGCGCCTGGCCGCAGGCGATGCCGACATCCTCGACGGTGTGATGGGCGTCGATGTGCAGATCGCCTTGCGCCTCGAGGTCGAGGTCGATCAGACCGTGACGGGCGATCTGGTCGAGCATGTGGTCGAGGAAGCCGATCCCCGTCGCCAGTCGCGACCTGCCCGTGCCGTCGAGGTCGAGCTTGACGCGGATCTGCGTTTCCAGCGTGTTGCGTTCTATTTCGGCGATGCGCATTGCGGCGGTTCGGCAATATTGACGCGAGCGGCCATGATACCATCGCCCCGATTCCGCACATTGATTCCGCGCCCGCCATGAGTCAGTTCTGGAGCGAGACCGTTCGCGCCCTGCAGCCCTATGTTCCCGGCGAGCAGCCGCAGCTCCCCAACCTCGTCAAGCTGAACACCAACGAGAATCCCTACGGCCCGGGCCCGCGCGTGCTGGAAGCCCTGCGCGGCGCGATCGGCGACACGCTGCGGCTCTACCCCGATCCCGACAGCACGCGGCTGCGCGAGGCCATCGCCGCGCACTGCGCCGGCGGCGCCATCACCCCCGATCAGGTCTTCGTCGGCAACGGCTCGGACGAGGTGCTCGCGCACGTCTTCCCCGCCCTGCTGCGGCACGAGCGGCCGATCCTGTTTCCCGACATCACCTACAGCTTCTATCCGGTGTATTGCCGCCTCTACGGCGTCGCTCACCGCACCGTGCCGCTCGACGCGAGCTTCGTCCTGCGCGTCGCCGACTACGCGCAGCCCAACGGCGGCATCGTCCTCGCCAACCCGAACGCGCCGACCGGGCGGGTCCTGCCGCTCTCCGCCATCGAGGCGCTGCTGCGCGCCAGCCCGGACTCGGTCGTGGTGGTCGACGAGGCCTACATCGATTTCGGCGGCGAGTCGGCTGTGGCGCTGGTGCCCCGCCACCCCAACCTGCTGGTGGTGCAAACGCTCTCCAAGTCGCGCTCGCTGGCGGGACTGCGCGTCGGCTTCGCCGTGGGCCAGGCCGCCCTGATCGATGCCCTCAATCGCGTCAAGAACAGCTTCAACTCCTACCCGCTCGATCGCCTCGCGCAGACCGGCGCCGTCGCCGCCATCGAGGATCGGCATTGGTTCGACCACACGCGGCAGGCGGTCATCCGTACGCGCGCCGCCCTGACGAGGGAACTGACGGCGCTGGGCTTCGAGGTGCTGCCCTCGGCGGCGAACTTCGTCTTCGCGCGCCACCCGCGCCACGACGCGGAAAAGTCGGCGCTGGCGCTACGGCAGCGCGGCATCCTGGTGCGGCATTTCCGCCAGCCGCGCATCGAGCAGTTCCTGCGCATCAGCGTCGGCACCGACGAGCAGTGCGCGGCGCTGGTGGCCGCGCTGAAGGAGACCGTCAGCCCCTGATGCGCAGTTCCGCCGCGCGGGCGTGGGCGGTGAGGCCTTCGCCGTGGGCGAGCGTGGCCGCGATGGGGCCGAGGGTCTGCGCACCGGCGCGGGATACCTCGATGATGGAAGAGCGCTTCTGGAAGTCATACACGCCCAGGGGCGAGGAGAAGCGCGCGCTGCGCGCGGTCGGCAGCACGTGGTTGGGGCCGGCGCAGTAGTCGCCCAGCGATTCGCAACAATAGTGGCCCAGGAAGATCGCGCCGGCATGGCGAATCTTCGGCAGGAGGGCGCGCGGGTGCTCGACCGAGAGTTCGAGGTGCTCGGGCGCGATGCGGTTGGCGATGCGGCAGGCCTCGTCCAGATCGCCCACCTGGATCAGCGCCCCGCGCCCCGAGAGCGAGGCGGCGATTACGTCCCGTCTGGGCATGGTCGGCAGCAGTTTTTCGATGCTCGCCGCCACCCGATCCAGATAGTCCAAGGCGGGACACAGCAGGATGGACTGGGCCAATTCGTCGTGCTCGGCCTGGGCGAAGAGGTCGACGGCCGCCCAGTCCGGATCGCCCGAACCGTCGGCGATGATGAGCACCTCGGAGGGGCCGGCCACCATGTCGATGCCCACCGTGCCGAAGACGCGGCGTTTGGCGGCGGCCACATAGGCGTTGCCCGGCCCGACGATCTTGTCCACCGGGGGAATCGTCTGCGTGCCGTAGGCCAGCGCCGCGACGGCCTGTGCGCCGCCGATGCAGAATACGCGATCCACGCCGGCCAGATGGGCGGCGGCCAGCACCAGCGCGTTCTTCCGGCCGCCGGGCGTGGGCACGACCATGACGAGTTCCCGGACGCCGGCGACCTTGGCCGGAATCGCATTCATGAGCACGGAACTGGGATACGCGGCCTTGCCGCCGGGCACATACAGGCCCACGCGGTCGAGCGGCGTGACTTGCTGGCCCAGGCGCGTGCCGCTCATGGGCCCATCCGTCTCCTGGTATTCCCAGGAATCGATCTTCTGACGGGCGTGATACAGACGGATGCGCGCAGCGGCCTGTTCGAGCGCGGCGCGTTGCTCATCCGGCAGGCCGTCGAAGGCGGCCTTCAACCCGGCCGGCGGCAGTTCGAGCTCGGCCATCGCGCTCACGTCGAGGCCGTCGAAACGCCGGGTGTAGTCGAGCACGGCCGGATCGCCCAGGGCGCGGACGTTGGCCAGGATCTCGGCCACCGTGCGCTCGATGGTCTCGTCGGCGGTGTGCTCGAAGGCGATGAGCCGGTCGAGGACGGACAAAAATTCCGGTTCGCGGGAGGAGAGGCGGCGGATCATCGCACCGCCTCCCGCACGGCGTCGATGACCGGCTGCAAGCAGGCGCGCTTCATCTTGAGGCTGGCCTGATTGACGATGAGACGCGCGGAAATCGGCATGATCTCTTCCGCCTCGACGAGCTGGTTGGCCTTGAGCGTCCCGCCCGAGGAGACCAGGTCGACGATCGCGTCGGCCAGGCCGGCGAGCGGCGCGAGCTCCATCGAGCCGTAGAGCTTGATGAGATCGACATGGACGCCCTTGGCGGCGAAATGTTCGCGGGCGGTGGCGATGTATTTGGTGGCCACGGAGAGGCGCGCGCCGCGCCGCACGGCGGCGGCGTAGTCGAAGCCCGCCGGGGTGGCCACGCACAGGCGGCAGCGGGCGATCTTCAGGTCGAGCGGCTGGTAGAGCCCCGCTCCGCCGTGTTCGAGCAGCACGTCCTTGCCGGCGATGCCCAGATCGGCCGCGCCGTATTGCACGTAGGTAGGCACGTCGGCAGCGCGCACGACGACCACGCGCACGTCGGGGCGCGAGGTGGCGATGATCAACTTGCGCGAACTTTCCGGATTCTCGTCCGGCACGATGCCGGCGGCGGCCAGCAACGGCAGGGTTTCCTCGAAGATGCGGCCCTTGGACAGGGCAATGGTGATCATCGCGCTCATTTTACCCGTCGAACCCGTGCGCCCAGCGCGACCAGCTTCTCCTCCATGCGCTCGTAGCCGCGATCCAGGTGGTAGATGCGATCCACCAGGGTCTGGCCCTGTGCGGCGAGTCCGGCCACCACCAGGCTGGCCGAGGCGCGCAGGTCGGTGGCCATCACGGCGGCGCCATCGAGCGTCGCCTTGCCGGCCACGACGGCCGTGTTGCCGTCGATCCGGATGTCCGCCCCCAGGCGGATCAGCTCGACGGCATGCATGAAACGGTTTTCGAAGATGGTTTCGCGGATCACCGCCGTGCCTTCGGCCACGCAGTCGATGGCCATGAACTGGGCCTGCATGTCGGTCGGGAAGGCCGGATAGGGCGCGGTGCGAATGCTCACCGACCTGAGCCGGGGCGGCGCCGCGAGCCGGATGGCGTCGCGCTCGAGCACGATGTCGCAACCGGCATCCATCAGCTTGTCGATCACGGCGTCCAGATAGCTGCCCGAGGTTTGGGTCAGGCGCACCGATCCGCCCGTGGCGGCGGCGGCGCACAGGTAGGTGCCGGTCTCGATGCGATCCGGCATGACGCGGTGGGTGGCGCCGTGCAGCCGTTCGACGCCCCGGATGCGGATCACGTCGGCGCCCGCGCCGGAAATGTTGGCGCCCATCGCCACGAGGCAGTGGGCCAGGTCGACCACTTCGGGCTCGCGCGCGGCGTTCTCGATCACCGTCTCGCCCTCGGCCAGGCAGGCGGCCATCATGAGGTTTTCCGTGCCGGTCACCGTCACCATGTCGGTGAACAGGCGCGCGCCTTTGAGCCGGGTGGCGCGCGCCTGGACATAGCCCTGCGCCACGCCGATCTCGGCCCCCATCGCGGCCAGCCCCTTGATGTGCTGATCGATCGGGCGTGCGCCGATGGCGCAGCCGCCGGGCAGGCTCACGCGCGCCTCGCCGCAGCGGGCCACCAGCGGGCCCAGCACCAGCACCGAGGCGCGCATGGTCTTGACCAGATCGTAGGGCGCGACCGGGTGGTCGAGCGCGGAAGCGTCGAGGGTCAGGGCCGCCGTCGGACCAGCGCCGACTTTTTCGATCTTCACGCCCATCTGCTCCAGGAGTTTCCTCATGGTGGCGATATCGTGCAGATCGGGAACGTTGATGAGCGTGACCGGCTCGCGCGTGAGCAAGGCTGCGCACAGCAGCGGCAGGGCGGCGTTCTTCGCGCCGGACATGGCGATCTCGCCGGCCAGCGGCAGGCCGCCTTCGATCAGCAGCTTATCCACGCGCCTTGAATTCTGCGGGCGTGAGGCAGCGCATCGAGAGAGCGTGCAGGGTATCGGTCTCGAAATGGGGCTTCAGCACCGCATTGACGCACTGCTGTCTTTGCACCCGACTGAGGCCGGCGAACGACGGGCTGACGATGAGGGCCTCGAAATGGCGGCCGTCGCCACCGACGGCCAGATGCTCGCAGGCGATGCCGGCGCGGATCCAGTCCTCGATTTGTGCGGGATCCAGCATGGGTCGGCGTGGTTTGCGACGGCAGATCAGGGCAGCGCCAGCAGGCCGGCAACGTCATAGACGCCGGCGAGGCTGCGCAGGTTGTGCGGCGGATTGAGGACGACGATCGAGCGGCCCTGCGCCTGGGCGGCACGCTGCCAACCGAACAGTACCGCCAGCCCGGAGGAGTCGACCTCGGTCACCGCGGAAAGGTCGAAGGACAGCGCGCCCCGGGCCAGCGCCGCGCGACCTTGCGCCAGCAGCGCGGCCGCGTTTTCCATGGTCATGGGGCCGGATACGGCCGACCCGGCCGCCGTGGTTTCGACGCGGGCGCTCACGTTCACTTCGGCGCACCCGCAGCGATCTCGCTCGAGCGGTTGCGTGCCTGCAGGCTGCGGATCAGGCCATCGATGCCGTTCCTCTGGATCTCCTGCCCGAAGGAACTGCGATAGGTGGTGACCAGACTCACGCCGCCCACCTCGACGTCGTACACTTTCCAGCTCGCCGCGGTCCTCTCCAGATAGTAGTCGAACGCCAGGGGTTTGCTCCCGGTCTGGCGGATCTCGGTGCGCACCCTCACGTCCGTCTCTCCGGGCGCCATCTTGAACGGCCGGTAGATGATCTCCTGACCGCGGAATTCGGTCAGCGCCTTCGAGTAGGTGCGCACCAGCAGGTCACGGAATTCCTCCGTCAGGATCCTGAGCTGTTCCGGGGTCGCCTGGCGGCCCTCGCGGCCCATCGCCAGCTGCGTCATGCGCTGGAAATTGAAGTGCGGCAGGACCTTGGTCTCGACCAGTTCCAGCGTCTTCCTCGAGTTGCCCGCCTGGATGTCCCTGTCCTTGCGCACGATCTCGAGCACCTCGCTCGTCACGTTCCTGACGAGCGCATCGGGCGCCAGCTCGGCGGCGCCGGCGGATATGGACAGCAGGAAGGCGGCCAGCAGGCCCAGCAGGTATTTCATGTCTTTCCTTTGCGGTGGTTCACTCGGTTCGGCGCGGGGGGTTGCCGTCATGCACGAGGTTGTTCCTGCGCTGCAGATAGGCATCGCGCACGTAGGAATACTTGTCGAGCGCAGCCTCCTCGATGACCCGGTCCGCCGGCAGCCGGTCGGCGCGGTTGTCGATCAGGCGCAGGGCGCCCAGGGAATTGCGTGTGGGGACGTGATCGACGTTGGCGACCGGATCGACCGCCACGTCGAGCACCAGACCCGCCGTATCGCGCACCGTGCGCGGCCCGAACAGCGGCAGCACGACGTAGGCGCCCGTTCCGATGCCCCAGCGGCCGAAGGTCTGGCCGAAATCTTCATCATGCTTTTCCAGGCCGGCCGCGGTCGCCACGTCAAACAGGCCCAGGATGCCGACCGTGCTGTTGATCAAGACCCTGCCCAGATCGCTCGCCGCCTGATCCGGCTTGCCCTGGAGGAGATTGTTCACGCCGATGAAGAGGTCGGCGATGTTGCCGAAGAAGTTGGTCACCCCGGTGCGAACGGGCGTGGGCATCACCGCATCGTAGCCCAGGGCCACGGGCTTGATGAGCACGGTGTCGACGCCTTCGTTGAAGGCGAACATGACGCGGTTGAAGCCCTCGAGCGGATCCTTCGGGTTGCCCGAGGTCGCGCAGCCGCCCAGCAGGGCGGCCAGAGCGGCCGCCAGCAGCAGGTTTTTCAGGCGCACAGCGGCATTTTTCTTGATCATTCGAAGCACCTCTCGCCCACTACTTGTTGCCTTCGTCTTCCGTCGCCCGGTTGAACATGAACTGGCCGATCAACTTTTCCAGCACGATGGCCGACTGCGTCTTCTTCACCGTGTCGCCGGGTTTGAGCATTTCTGCGTCGCCGCCGACTTCGAGACTGATGTACTGCTCGCCCAGCAGCCCGGACGTATTGATCGTCGCGAACGTGTCGCGCGGAAACCGGTAGCGCTCGTCGATCCGCAAAGTCACCAGCGCCATGTAGCTTTCGGTATCGAAATGCACCGCCCCAACCCGACCGACCACCACCCCGGCGCTCTTTATCGGCGCCCGCACCTTGAGCCCGCCGATGTTACCAAAACGCGCCTGCAGGTCATAAGTTTTGCCGATATCGCTGGCGCCCAGGTTGCCCACCTTGAGCGCCAGAAACAACAGCGCGGCCAGCCCCAGGGCGACGAAAATTCCTACCCAGAGATCGATCACGGCTCGATTCATCAGATTCCCCTGAACATGAAAGCGGTCAAAACGAAGTCCGCGGCCAGGATGGCCAGCGAGGAGGTCACCACGGTGCGCGTCGTGGCGCGGGAAACGCCTTCGGCGGTAGGCTCGGCGTCGTACCCTTCGAACACGGCGATCCAGGAGACGAGGATGCCGAAGACGACGCTCTTGATCACGCCGTTCATGATGTCGTGGCGAAAATCCACCGCCGCCTGCATCTGCGACCAGAAGGAGCCCGCATCGAGTCCGATCAGCTGCACGCCGACCAGGTAGCCGCCCAGCACCCCCATTGCCGAGAACAGCGCCGCCAGGAGCGGCATGGTGAGCACGCCGGCCCAGAAACGCGGCGCGACGACGCGGGCAATCGGGTTGACCGCCATCATTTCCATGGCCGAAATCTGCTCGGTCGCCTTCATGAGGCCGATTTCTGCGGTGATCGCCGAACCGGCCCGGCTGGCGAACAGCAGGGCCGACACCACCGGCCCCAGCTCGCGCACCAGGGACAGGGCCACCAGGATGCCCAGCGCCTCGGCGGAGCCATAGCGCTGCAGGGTGTCGTAGCCTTGCAGGCCGAGCACCATGCCGACGAACAGGCCCGACACCAGGATGATGATGAGCGAGAGGACGCCGGTAAAGTAGATTTCCCGCACCGTCAAGTGGAAACGCCTCAGCGCCGTTCCCGAATAGAGCACCGTCATCAGGAGGAAGCGGCAGGCGAAGCCGAGCCGCCACAGCCGGCGGGGGACTTGGTGGCCGATCCGGCGCAGGAGATCGGCCGGCATCATTC
>JAGXSN010000215.1 GCA_018333815.1 Sulfuritalea sp.
CGAGCCGAAGCCGAACAGCAGCGACTCGACCAGGGTGTGGCGCAGGCCGATGTTGAGCAGCGGTACGCCGAGCACCGCGCAGTTGGTGGTGATCAGCGGTAGGTAGATGCCCAGCACCTGGTGCAGCACCGGGCTGGTCTTCTGGATCACCAGCTCGGTGAACTGGACGATCGCCGCGATGGTGACGATGAAGGCCAGCGTGCGCAGGTAGAGCAGGTCGTAGGGCGCCAGCAGCCAGGTGTCGATCAGATAGCTGGCGCCGCAGCCCAGCGTCAGCACGAAGGTGGTCGCCGCGCCCATGCCGACGGCCGTTTCGAGCTTCTTCGACACGCCCATGAACGGGCACAGCCCGAGGATGCGGACGAAGACGACGTTATTGACGAGAACGGCGCCGAGGATGATGAAAAGGTAGCTGGTCATGGCTGCGATTGCCCCGGCAACCGCCCGGGAAACCGTGAATTATCGCGCGTTGGTGGCGCCGCAACAACCCCGCTGCCTGCAGGGCAAACCCGGGCGCGTGCCGTCCCGCCGGCGCCGACTTTCACTCCCCGGCCAGTTCCGCCAGCAACAGGTTCTGCGCGCAGGCGCGCACGCGGCGCGAGGGCTTGATGCGGTAATCGCCTTCGCCGTCCATGTCCCAGGCCTGGCAGTTGTCGTTGAGGTAGATGCGCAGGCCTTCCTTGATGACGCGCCTTTTGAGCTTGGGGTCGAGCACCGGGAAGGCGACCTCGATGCGGCGGAAGAAATTGCGCTCCATCCAGTCGGCGCTGGCGAGGTAGAGCTTTTCGGCGCCGGCGGCGTGGAAGTAGTAGATGCGGTGGTGCTCGAGGAAGCGGCCGATCACCGAGCGCACCCGGATGTTTTCGGAGAGTCCCGCTACGCCGGGCCGCAGGCAGCAGACGCCGCGCACGATCAGGTCGATGCGCACCCCGGCCTGGCTGGCGGCGTAGAGCGCCGCGATGATTTCCGGCTCGAGCAGCGAGTTCATCTTGGCGATGATGTGCGCCTTCCTGCCGGCGCGGGCGTTCTCGGTCTCGGTGCGGATCGCGTCGATCATGTTCGCGTGCAGCGTGAACGGCGCCTGCCAGAGGTGGGTGAGCCTGCCCGCCTTGCCCAGGCCGGTGAGCTGACGGAAAACCTCGTTGGCGTCCCGGCAGATCTCCTCGTTGCAGGTCAGCAGGCCGAAGTCGGTGTAGAAGCGCGTGGTGCCGGGGTGGTAGTTGCCGGTGCCGAGGTGGCCATAGCTGCGGTAGCCCGGGCCCTCGCGCCGCAGGATCAGCATCAGCTTGGCATGGGTCTTGTAGCCGAACACGCCATAGACGACGCGGGCGCCGGCCTGCTCGAAGCGGGCGGCGATCGACAGGTTGGCCTCCTCGTCGAAGCGCGCCATCAGCTCGACGACCACGGTGACTTCCTTGCCCCGCTGCGCGGCGCGCAGCAGGTGCTCCATCAGCACCGAGTCGGTGCCGGTGCGATAGACGGTCATCTTGATCGCCACCACCTGTGCATCGTCGGCGGCCTGCTTGAGCAGGTCGATGACGGGCGCGAACGACTGGTAGGGGTGATGGAGCAGGAGGTCGCCCTTGCGCAGCACGGCGAAGAGGTCGGGGTGGCCCGCCAGCGGCTTCGGCAGGCCCGGTCGGAAGGGCGGGAACTTGAGGTCCGGACGGTCGACGCGGTCGGGCACCGACATCAGGCGCACCAGATTGACGATGCCGCGCACCGGGTAGAGATCGTCCCGGCTCAGGTTGAACTGCTGGAGCAGGAAGGCGCGCATCGCCTCCGGACAGTTGTCGGGCACCTCGAGACGCACGGCGTCGCCGAAATGGCGCTGCGGCAGCTCGCCTTGCAGGGCGGTGCGCAGGTTCTTGACTTCTTCCTCGTCGACGAACAGGTCGGAGTTGCGCGTGACGCGGAACTGGTAGCAGCCGAGGATGGCCATGCCGGCGAACAGCGCGCCGACATGACGGTGCAGGATCGAGGACAGGAAGACGAAGCCGTGATCGACGCCGGCGAGTTCGGCAGGCAGCTGGATCACCCGCGGCAGGACGCGCGGCGCCTGGACGATGGCGATTCCCGAGCTGCGGCCGAAGGCATCCTTGCCTTCGAGCTCGACGGCGAAGTTGAGGCTCTTGTTGAGCACGCGCGGGAAGGGATGGGCCGGGTCGAGCCCGATCGGCGTCAGCACCGGCATCACCTCGCGCAGAAAGTGGGCGTGGATCCAGTCCTGTTGCTCGGCGCTCCATTCCGAGCGCTTGTAGAAGAAGACGCCCTCCTGGCGCAGGGCCGGCAGGATCGCCTGGTTGAGCAGGGCATACTGCTCCTCGATCAGCGCATGGGCTTGCCGCATGACCAGGCGGAACACCTCCGGGGCGCCGCGCCGGTCGGCGCCGGCCGCACGGCTTTTCAGCTTGATCTGTTCCTTGATGCCGGCGACGCGAATCTCGAAAAACTCGTCGAGGTTGGAGGAAACGATGCACAGGAAGCGCAGCCGTTCCAGCAGCGGCACGCGGGCGTCGGCGGCCTGCGCCAGCACCCTGCGGTTGAAGGCCAGCAGCGACAGCTCGCGGTTGAGGAAGTGTTCGGCGGGGTATTCGTGCGGCGCGATCAGGGTATTCACGAATACAAGTATGACATGATGCCGTCGCGCCGGCGCTGACATTCACGCGAGTCGCTGGGCTAAAATCCGCCGCACTGCACAATCCGGGAATGCCCGTGGTTCATGAACACGTCGCTGCCGTCGACATGGGGTCGAACAGCTTCCGCCTCCAGGTCGGGCGCATCGTCGGCAACCAGATCTATCCGCTCGACGGTCTCAAGGAGACGGTGCGCCTCGCCGCCGGCCTGACGCCGGACAAGCTGCTCGACGCCGCCGCGCAGGAACGCGGACTGATCGCGCTGGCCCGTTTCGGCGAGCGGCTGCGCGGCTTCGCGGCCGATGCGGTGCGGGCCGTGGCCACCAACACCTTGCGCGTGGCGAGGAATGCGCCGGAGTTTCTCGCCCGCGCGGAAGAAGCGCTGGGCTTCCCGATCGAAGTGGTCGCCGGCCGCGAAGAAGCCCGTCTCATCTATCTCGGCGTCGCGCACACCCTGCCGAACCGGCGCAGCCGCCATCTGGTGGTGGATATCGGCGGCGGCTCGACCGAATTCATCATCGGTCGCAACATCAAGCCGCTGCTGCTCGAATCGCTCTACATGGGTTGCGTCGGTTTCAGTCTGAGATTCTTTCCGGACGGGCGCATCGACCGGCGCGCCATGAAGGCGGCCGATCTGGCGGCGCGCCGCGAGCTGCAGACCATCGTCCATGCCTTCCGCGCCACCGGCTGGGACGTGGCGGTCGGCTCGTCGGGCACCGCCAAGGCGATCTGCGACCTGCTCGAGTTCAACGGCTACGCCGGCGGCGCCATCACGCGCGACGGACTGGAGCGCCTGCGTGCCCGGCTGATCGAGGCGGGCCACGCCGGAAAAACCGGACTGGCCGGCATGCGACCGGAGCGGGTGGCGGTGATTGCCGGCGGCGTGGCGATCATGGGCGCCGTGTTCAGCGAGTTCGGCCTCGACGACATGGCCTTCTCCGAAGGCGCGCTGCGCCTGGGCGTGCTCTACGACCTGCTCGGCCGCTATCATCACGAGGACCTGCGCGAGGCCACCGTCGGCCGTTTCATGCAGCGTTACGAGGTGGATCGCCGCCACGCGGAACGCGTCGCGGCGGCCGCGCTCGCGCTCTACCGGCAATTGCGTCCCAACGACGCCATTGAAGAATCGCCGGCGGCCCACTTTCTCGCCTGGGCGGCGCGCCTGCACGAGATCGGCGTGTCGATCGCGCACTCGGGCTACCACAAGCACAGCGCCTACATGCTGGCCAACGCCGACATGCCGGGTTTCTCCCGGCGCGACCAGGCGCTGCTGTCCCGTCTGGTGCTCGCCCACCGCGGCAAGCTCGAACGCGTGCAGCCCCTGACGCGGGAATCTCCCGAATGGCTGCTGATCTTTTGTCTGCGCATCGCCGCGGTGCTGCACCGGGCGCGCGACGACGCCCCCCTGCCCGACCTGCAGGCGCGCGCGAGCGCGCGCGGCTTCGATCTGCTGGTCGACCGCCATTGGCTG
>JAGXSN010000216.1 GCA_018333815.1 Sulfuritalea sp.
GGGCGTACTCGGTCCTCAGGCGCAGGATCTCGGCCGGATCCTTGGCCGCGGTCAGGGCCCGGGCGTTCTCGATGCCCTCGTTGAACAGATCGCGCGCCAGACCGTTCTGCAAGACCATCATGCGCTGTGAGCTTTCGATGGACATCTGGGCCAGCCGTATGGCGGCTTCCATGTTCTTGCGATTGATTTCGTTGAGGTTCTCCGCTTTCCCAGTCATTTTCGTCTCCCGTTGGCATCCATCGCCTCAATGTATCACGTCATCAGTAACTTTTACTCAAGGGAGGCAAGAATTCGTTACTTGACGGCCAGCGCCATGCGCTCATGACGGAAGATGCGCGCATCCATCGGCAGCGGCGGCGCGCCCAGGACGGGGCGAAAATCCATGTGGGCGAGAACGTCGCGCTCGAGATCGATGCCTGGGGCGATTTCGGTCAGTTCCAGCCCGTCGGCCCCGAGGCGGAAGACGCAACGCTCGGTGATGTAGAGCACCGACTGGCCACGCTTCCAGGCTTCGGCGCCGCTGAAGGTGCGGTGCTCGACCTCCTGCACGAATTTGCGCGCCTTGCCTTCGCGCAGGATGTGCAGCCGACCTTCATTGACCGCGACCTCCAGGTTGCCGGCGGTGAATGTGCCAACGAACACCACTGCGCGCGCATTCTGTGAAATGTTGATGAATCCGCCGGCGCCGTTGAGCCGCGGGCCGAATTTGCTGACGTTGAGATTGCCCTGACGATCGACCTGGGCGAGACCGAGAAAGGCGAGATCGAGCCCGCCGCCGTCGTAGAAATCGAACTGGCTCGGCTGGTCGATGATCGCCTGGGTGTTGGTGGCGGCGCCGAAATTCAGGCCGCCGGCGGGAATGCCGCCGATCACCCCCGGCTCGGCGGTGAGCGTGATGCGCTCGCCGATCCGTTCTTCGGCGGCGACCGCGGCGATGCCCTCGGGCATGCCGATGCCGAGATTGACCACGGCGCCCGTCCTCAGCTCCAGCGCGGCACGGCGGGCGATGATCTTGCGCTCGTCCATCGTCATCGGCGGGATGGCCGAGAGCGGCACGCGGATCTCGCCGGAAAAGGCCGGGTTGTACTGCTCGATGAAGGTCTGCATGTGATACTCGGGCTTTTCGGCCACGACCACGCAGTCGACCAGCACCCCGGGGATCTTGACGTTACGCGGGTTGAGGGTGTTGCGTTCGGCGATGCGCTCGACCTGGACGATGACGATGCCGCCCGAGTTGCGCACCGCCATGGCGATGGCCTGGGCTTCCAGGGTCAGCGCCTCCTTTTCCATCGTGACGTTGCCGTCGAGATCGGCGGTGGTGCCGCGGATGAAACCGACCTGGATCGGAAAGGCTTTGTAGAACAGGCATTCTTCGCCATCGATCTCCATCAGCCGGACGATGTCCCGGGTAGTGCGCGCGTTGAGCCTGCCGCCGCCGAAGCGCGGATCGACGAACGTGCCGAGCCCCACGCGCGTGAGCGTGCCAGGCTTGCCGGCGGCGATATCTCTGAACAGGTGCGTGATCACGCCCTGCGGCAGGTTCCAGGCCTCGATGCGGTTGCCGACGGCAAGTTCCTGCATGCGCGGGGCCAGCCCCCAGTGCCCGCCGACCACGCGGCCGACCAGGCCGTCGTGGCCGAGGTGGTTGAGGCCGCGCTCCCGGCCGTCGCCCTGGCCGGCGGCATAGACGAGGCCGACGTTGCGCGGCGCACCGGTTTCGAGATAGCGTTCTTCGAGCGCCACGGCCAGATTTTCGGCAAAACCGATGCCGACGAAGCCGCCGGTGGCGATCGTGTCGCCGTCGCGGATCAGGTCGACCGCCTCGCGGGCGGTCATGACCTTGCCGGTCTTGCGGGCGTGCAACGCCGCCAGTTCGGGCTGTTTGGTCCTGCCAGTCATCTCCTGCCTCCCTTTTGGGGCGAATTATGCGCCAGTTGAAAACGCTGCGGCTATCCCAATCTGGGCAATAACCCCACTGAGGAGTCAGTCATGCGCTTCGACAAATTCACCACCAAGTTTCAGCAGGCGATCGGCGACGCCCAAAGCATCGCCATCGGTCACGACAACCAGATCATCGAGCCGCAGCATCTGCTGCTGGCCTTGCTCAATCAGGAGGACGGCGGCACGACCTCATTGCTGCAGCGCGCCGGTGTCAACGTCCCGCCGCTCAGGAAGGCGCTCGACGCCGCCATCGACCGCCTGCCGCAGGTGACGGGGCATGGCGGCGAGGTCTCGATCGGCCGCGACCTGACCAATCTGCTCAATCTGACGGACAAGGAGGCGCAGAAGGCCGGCGACCAGTTCATCGCCTCGGAGATGTTCCTGCTGGCCCTGACCGGGGACAAGGGTGAAACCGGCCGCCTGTTCAAGGACGCGGGCGCCCAGCGCAAGTCGCTGGAGGATGCGATCAAGGCGGTGCGCGGCGGCCAGAATGTCGAGAACCAGGAAGCCGAAGGCCAGCGCGAGGCGCTCAAGAAATACTGCCTCGACCTGACCGAACGCGCGCGCCGGGGCAAGCTCGACCCGGTGATCGGCCGCGACGACGAGATCCGCCGTGCGATCCAGATATTGCAGCGGCGCACCAAGAACAACCCGGTGCTGATCGGCGAGCCGGGCGTCGGCAAGACGGCCATCGTCGAAGGCCTGGCCCAGCGCATCGTCAATGACGAGGTGCCGGAAACGCTCAAGGGCAAGCGTGTGCTGGTGCTCGACATGGCGGCGCTGCTGGCTGGCGCGAAGTATCGCGGCGAGTTCGAGGAGCGCTTGAAGGCCGTGCTCAAGGAAGTCGCCATGGACGAAGGTCGCATCATCGTCTTCATCGACGAGCTGCACACCATGGTCGGCGCCGGCAAGGCCGAGGGCGCCATCGACGCCGGCAACATGCTCAAGCCCGCGCTGGCGCGCGGCGAGATGCACTGCATCGGCGCGACGACGCTCGACGAATACCGCAAATACATCGAGAAGGATGCCGCGCTGGAGCGCCGCTTCCAGAAGGTGCTGGTCGACGAGCCGAGCGTCGAGGCGACCATCGCCATCCTGCGCGGCTTGCAGGAAAAATACGAAATCCACCACGGCGTGGACATCACCGACCCGGCCATCGTCGCCGCGGCCGAGCTGAGCCACCGCTACATCACCGACCGTTTCCTGCCGGACAAGGCCATCGACCTGATCGACGAAGCGGCCGCGCGCATCAAGATGGAAATCGACTCGAAGCCCGAGGCGATGGACAAGCTCGACCGTCGCCTGATCCAGTTGAAGATCGAGCGCGAGGCCGTGCGCAAGGAAAAGGACGAGGCCTCGAAGAAGCGCTTCGAATTGATCGAGGCCGAGATCGGCCGGCTCGACAAGGAATATTCCGACCTGGAAGAAATCTGGAAGGCCGAGAAAGCCCAGGTGCAGGGCACCCAGCACGTCAAGGAAGAGATCGACAAGCTGCGCGGAGAGATTGCCGACCTGCAACGCAAGGGGCAATTCGACAAGCTCGCCGAGCTGCAATACGGCAAGCTGCCGCAGCTTGAAGCCCAGCTGAAGGCGGCCGACGCAGCACAGCAAAAAGTCGGCGCCGGCGGGACGGCGCCGAACAAGCTATTGAGGACGCAGGTCGGTGCGGAAGAGATCGCCGAGGTCGTTTCGCGCGCCACCGGCATCCCCGTCAGCAAAATGATGCAGGGCGAACGCGAGAAGCTGCTCAAGATGGAGGAAAAGCTCCACGAGCGCGTGATCGGCCAGGACGAGGCGGTGCGCCTCGTCGCCGACGCGATCCGCCGCTCGCGCGCCGGCCTGTCCGAAGAGAGCCGACCCTACGGCTCCTTCCTCTTCCTCGGCCCGACCGGCGTGGGCAAGACCGAGCTGTGCAAGGCGCTGGCCGGCTTCCTCTTCGATGCCGAAGACCACCTGATCCGCATCGACATGAGCGAGTTCATGGAGAAGCATTCGGTCGCGCGGCTGATCGGCGCGCCCCCCGGCTATGTCGGCTACGAGGAGGGCGGTTACCTCACCGAGCAGGTGCGGCGCAAGCCTTACTCCGTGATCCTCTTCGACGAGGTCGAGAAGGCGCACCCGGACGTGTTCAACGTGCTGCTGCAGGTGCTCGACGACGGCCGCATGACCGACGGCCAGGGCCGCACGGTCGACTTCAAGAACACCGTGATCGTGATGACCTCCAACCTCGGCTCGCAGATGATCCAGCAGATGAGCGGCGACGATTATCAGATCATCAAGCTGGCGGTGATGGGCGAGGTGAAGACGCATTTCCGGCCCGAATTCGTCAACCGCATCGACGAGATCGTCGTCTTCCACGCCCTCGACGAGAAGCATATCGCCGGCATTGCCAAGATCCAGTTGCAGTATCTGGAGAAACGCCTGGCGCGGCTGGAGATGTCGCTCGAAGTCACCGACCAGGCGCTGGCGAGCATCGCGGAAGCCGGTTTCGACCCGGTGTTCGGCGCTCGCCCATTGAAGCGGGCGATTCAGGAGCGCATCGAGAATCCGCTGGCGAAGGCGATCCTCGAGGGCAGGTTCGGCGCGAAAGACAGGGTGCGTGTCGACGCGAAGGGCGGCCGGCTGGAATTCAGCAAGCTGTAACCGCCTTGTGGCGCGGGCAGGTGACGAGATGATCGTTCACCATGCCCGTCGCCTGCATGTGCGAGTAGATCACCGTCGGGCCGACGAAGCGGAAGCCTCTGCGCTTCAACTCCTTCGACAGCGCCTCGGCCGTCGGCGTGAAAACCGGCACCTCGGCGAGCGTTTTCCAGCGGTTGACGACCGGCCGCCCATCGACGAAGCGCCAGAACAGTTCGTCGAGGCGCCCGCCCGATTCGTAAAGCGCCAGCGTGGCGCGCGCGTTGTCGATGGCGGCGGCGATCTTCAGCTTGTTGCGGACGATGCCGGCGTCGCCGAGCAGGCGCACGACCTCCTGCTCGCCGTAGCGGGCGATCTTCGCGGGGTCGAAGCCGTCGAAGGCGCGGCGGTAGTTCGCGCGCTTCCTCAGGATCGTGAGCCACGACAGCCCGGCCTGCGCGCCTTCGAGGATGAGGAATTCGAACAGCGTGCGCTCGTCGTGGCAAGGCACGCCCCATTCGTGATCGTGGTAGGCGACGTAGAGCGGATCTTTGCCGCACCACGGGCAGCGGTCGTCTTGCTTCGGCGAGTTCATGGCGGGTTATGGGTGGGTCAGGCGGGCGATGCGTTTCGGTCTCCGGTCGGCCCTGAAATACGCGGCGCCGTACGCCGGCGTTACCGGTTCGGTTGTCGCGACTGCTTGGGGAAGTGGTTCTCGACGGCTTCGCCCACGCGGGCGGCGATCTCGGCCGCCGCCATGCCGTAGGGAAACTTGGCGACGAAGCGCCCGCCCGGGGCGAGCAGATACATCCCGGCAGAGTGATCCACCGCGTAGTTGAGCGGACCTGCCCCCGGCGCGGCGACCCTTTCGTAACGTACCTTGAAGTTCTCGGCGGCGCGCCGCACCAGTTCGGGCGAGCCGGTGGCGCCGACGATGCGGGAGTCGAAGAACTTCAGGTAATCGCGCAGTTGCGGCAGCGAGTCGCGCTCCGGATCCACCGAAATGAAGATCGGCTGGAGATGGAGCGCGTTCGCGTCGAGCAATTTCATCACCTCGGCCATTTCCAGCAGGGTGGTTGGGCAGATGTCGGGACAGAACGTGTAGCCGAAGGCGATCAGCTGGAAATGGCGCGGGAAGTCCCCATCCGAAATGGCGCGACCGTGGGTGGCCTGCAGCAGGTAACGCGGGTTGAGATCGGGCGCCGGCGGTTCGATGACGTTGGCGAGCGAGTGGGTAGGAGGCGTGCCGAGCGGTCTGGCGACGGAGTCCGCCTCGATCGTCAGGGCGACTTCCTGAGGGCAACTGGCGCCGGCCGCCCCCTGCGCGAGGAAAGCCGCGCCGGTCGCTCTCTCGAAACGTTCCCCGATTTCGCGCGTCTTGGGCAGGCGCGCGATGACTATGGTGCGGACGCGATGGCTCAAGCGAAGGTAACCGCAGGCGAGAGCCTGGCCGTTGATTCGTCCGAGGCTGTCGACGCTGCGGTTGCGCGCGGCTTCGTCGAGTTCGACGGCATGAGCGGCGGGAACGAGCCCGGCGAGAACGATCCAGGCGGCGGTCAAGGCGGCGGTCTTCATGGCTGGGCATCCTGCAAGTGGGTGATGTGGGCGAGTATGTCGTCGATATCCTTTGCCGTCAGTCTGCCGAGGGCGCCGAGCCCGTCTCCGGCGGAAAGGCCGTCTTCCGCTTCTTCTTTGCTGACGCCGAGATGCGGCCGTTCCTTGCGCAGATAGATGTCGATCTGCCGCTTCAGATAGTTCGTGTATTGGCCGACCAGCATCGGGAAACGGCCGAAGCCGCGGCCGCCGCTGCCGTGGCAGGAGGCGCATTCGGCGTCGTAGAGACGTTTGCCGTTCGCCAGGTCGCCGGGCAGCTTCGGCACGATCATGACGTTTTCCATGGCGCGCAGGCGCGTCAGGGCATCGTCAGTCGGTTTGAACTCGGGTGGCCGGGTGGGCAGCACGATGGCCGCGAGATAGGCCGAAACGGCCTTGATGTCGTCATCGGATAGCTCGCGTTCATTGGCATAGGGCAGCATCGGGATATTGATCCGCTCGCGGTTGCGGAACTGGCGCAGGGAGTATTCCAGATAGGCGGCGCGCTGCCCCGCGAGGCGCGGATATTCTCCCTGCTTGCCGCCTTGACCGAGGACGCCGTGGCAGGCGGCGCAGGTGGCATTGATTTCCTCGCCGCTGTCCTTGTGGCTGTCGTCGAGAGCAGACCCGGCGGAAGCGGCGTAGCAGCAGAGCAGGAGGGCGGAGAGGGTAAAGCGGGCGGCGGGCATGGAGCGGGGCGGCATGGGGGAGAATCTCAGACGGCGAAGATCAGGGCCGCAGCGAGCAGCAGCCCGTGCAGGGCGGCGGCGAGGATCGTCAGCTTGATGCCCATGACGAGCTGCATGGGCCGGGCGGCATGCGCGGCGAGGTTGCCTGCCGCCTTGAAACTGGCGAGCGCAGGCAGCAGGGAAATCAGCGCAACGGCGGGCAGGCGGCCGAGCGCGACCATCGTCGTTACCCAGCCATAGCAAAGCAGGGCGATCAGCGCGTAGCCCCGGCGCGCCCGCTGCACGCCGAGGCGCACCACGATCGTGCGCTTGCCCGCCTGCGCGTCGGCTTTTGCATCGGGAAACTGATTGATGAACAGAATGTTCGCCACCAGCAGGGCGAACCCCAGGCCGGCGGCGACCGGCGCGAGGGAGAGTTCGTGGCGCTGGACGAAGTCGCTGCCGATGACGATCAGCAGCCAGGCCGCGGTGATGCCGAATTCGCCCAGGCCGCGGCTTTGGAGCCGGAACGGCGGCGCCGAATAAGCCCAGCCGACGAGGAGGCCGACCAGGCCGATGCCGATCAGGCCGGGAGCGCTCGCGGCGGCAAGCCACAGGCCC
>JAGXSN010000217.1 GCA_018333815.1 Sulfuritalea sp.
CCCCCGCAACGGCGCCACGCCGGTCAGTCCGGCGGACGACGCTCCGGTGACTCCGGCGAATGATTCGAAGTCATCCGACCCGCGTCCTCTTCGACGCTCACCGCCTCGCCCTCGATGACGCGCCCGGCGGACGATGATTGCCTTTCCCGGCCGGGCGGCGGGTTCTCGCGCAAGTGCCGGCGCAGCTCGCGCGTCTTCCACCAGAACCAGCCCAAGACGCCGAGGCCCACGACCACCGCGACCGCCAGCACGACGAGCGAGAACATCAAGCCGAGGACCAGCAGGATCGCGCCGCCGACGGCGGCAAGCAGCTTCACGAACGGTCCGCTTTCCTGCATCGAGTCACGCATGAGAGTCTCCTATTTCAGCGTCAGGGCCAGCGCCAGCGGCACGAAGATCAGCGCGCCGAGGTTGCCGATCATGACGATCGAGGCCACCTTGGCGGGCTCCTGCCGGTAGCGCTCGGCGAAGACGAAATTCAGTACGGCCGGCGGCAGCGCGCCGAATACCATCAGCATCGCGGCGTCACGGCCCTCGAGCCCGAGCAGCGGCGTCAGCAGCCAGGCCAACAGCATGCCGGCGACCGGACAGACCACCGCGCCGATCAGGCCGGGGCGCAGGTCGCCCCAGGTCGATACCGCGAGCCGCACGCCGAGCGAGAACAGCAGCAGCGGAATCGCCACGTCGCCGAGCAGCTTGATCGCGGCATAGAGTGGCGGCCAGAGTTCGAAACCCGAGAGATTGATGGCAAGCGCGAGCAGCGCGGCGAAGATGACCGGCACGCGCCAGAGATTCCACAGCCGCGCCCGATGGTCGAGCATCCAGGTGCCGAGCGTGTAGTGCAGCGTGTTCTCGACGAAGAACAGCACGACGGCGGCGGGCAGCGCCGCCTCGCCGAAGGCCAGCACGGCGAGCGGCAGGCCCATGTTGCCGGAATTGGTGAACATCATCGGCGGGACGAAGGTCTTCGGCTGCTCGCGCAGCAGGCGCGCGACGCCCCAGGCGAGGACGCCGGAACCGAGCATCACGCCGAGCGCGCCGAGCGCGAGCCGGTCGTAGGCGGCCAGATCGAAGCTCTGCGAGGCCAGCGCGGCGAATACCAGCGCCGGGACGAAGATATCCATGTTGAGCCGGTTGGCGAAACGCATGTCGATGCCGCCCTCGTCGCCGCCCTTGGTCTGGCGGTAGCGTGCATAGAGCCAGCCCGCCGCGACGATGGCGAAGATCGGGAAGATGATGGCGACGATCCGCAGCAGCATGATGGAACGTCCGCGCGATGCGAATCCGGGCTAGCGCGACTCGGGCTTGCGCGGCAGCAGGGCGATGTCCTGAATGATGGCCTTGATGCGATAACCCCGCTGCATCATGTCGTCGAGGTCCTCCAGCACGCTCAGCAGTCTCGGCTCCGACAGGATGATGTAGATGACGACGTTGGAGTCGCTGAACAGCATCCCGGACTGGATTCCGGAGGCGCCGGCGCCGGTGGCCGGCACCACGGTGTAGCCGCCGATGCCGCGCCGGCTGAGGGTTTCCAGGATCAGGCGCTGCAGTTCGCTGGGAGCGATGAGGGTGAGCATCTTCTTTTGTTCCAGGGCGCGCATGGCGGACTCCGTCGGCTTGGGTTTCTGAAAGATCGCGGCGCCCCGCCCGCAGCCCGATCAGGGCCTGCGCCGAAGGCGCCGCCGGGGGGTCAGTTCCACAGCATCCCGGTGACCGCGAAGTAGAGCGGAATGCCGAACAGGATGTTGAACGGGAAGGTGATGGCGATCGACATGGTGAAATAGATGCCCGGACGCGCCTCGGGGATGGCGTACCGCACGATCGCCGGCACGACGATGTAGGAGGCCGAGGCCGAAAGCGCCGCCAGCAGGGTGGCGTCGCCCCGGCTGAGGTCGAACAGCCAGGCCAGCGCCAGGGCCACCGTGGCGTTGACCATCGGCATGAGCAGGGCGAAGGCGATCAGGGATTTGTCGATTCTGACCTTCGACTCGAAGATCTGGCGGCCCACCATCAGCCCCATTTCCAGCAGGAAAAGCGCCAGCAGGCCCTTGAAGATGTCCGCCGTGAAGGGAGCCATCATGGTCTTGCCGTGTTCGCCGACGGCAAACCCGACCAGCAGGCTGCCGATCAGGAGGAGATGGGCGCCGTCGGTAAACGCCTCGTGCAGCACGTGCTTCATCGACAGGGGCGGCAGGCCGCTGGGGCCGGCCTTCGCCGGGGATTGTCCGGCGCCGCCCTTGCTGCGCACGTAGCTGGCCAGCAGCACCGCCATGACGATGGCCGGGGACTCCATGACCACCATCGCCACGGTCATGTAGCCGCCGAACTCCACGCCGTGGTTGCGCAGGAACTGCTGCGAGGCGATGAAGGTGACCGCGCTCACCGAGCCGTAGGTGGCGGCGATGGCGGCGGCATCGTAGGCATCCACCCGCCGGCGCAGGATCAGGAACGAGTAGGCCGGCACGAGAGTCGCCATCAGCACTGCGGCGAGTATCGCCAGCAGCCCTTCCGCCGGCAGACCCTTGGTGGCCAGTTCCGCGCCGCCTTTGAGGCCCAGCGCCATGAGCAGATAGATCGAAAGGAATTTGGCGATGGCCGGCGGGATCTCCAGGTTGGAGCGGATCGCGCCGATGAACGCGCCCAGCACGAAGAAGAGAATGGCCGGGTCGAGCAGATTCTGCGTGAAACCCGCGATCATGAACGTCTCCCTGAAGTGTCACGCCTGCGCCACGCTGGAAATGGTGGGTGCTGACGGGTTCGAACCGCCGACATTCGCCTTGTAAGGGCGACGCTCTACCCACTGAGCTAAGCACCCGCCGAAGGCGGGCATTCTAGCAAGCGGAAGTTCGCTTGGCGGTCAGTGCTTGACGAGGGCGGCGGCATCGCCCGTCGCCTCGGCGGCCGGCAGGGCCGGGGCGACGGCGGCGACGGCGGCGGCGACCGGCTCCGGCAGGGGCTCGGGCATGCGCTCCAGCGCCAGTTCGAGCACCTTGTCGACCCACTTCACCGGCAGGATCTCGATGCGGTTCTTGATCGTGTCGGGAATCTCGGCCAGGTCCTTGACGTTCTCCTCGGGAATCAGCGCCAGCCGGATGCCGCCGCGCACCGCGGCGAGCAGTTTCTCCTTGAGGCCGCCGATCGGCAGCACTTCGCCGCGCAGCGTGATCTCGCCGGTCATGGCGACATCGGCGCGCACCGGAATGCCGGTCAGCACGGAGACCATCGCCGTGCACATCGCGATGCCGGCCGACGGACCGTCCTTCGGCGTCGCGCCCTCGGGCAGGTGGATGTGCAGGTCGTTCTTCTGGTGGAAGTCCTCGGCGATGCCGAGCTGGCGGGCGCGCCGGCGCACCACGGTCAGCGCGGCCTGGATCGATTCGGTCATCACCTCGCCGAGCTTGCCGGTCGTCACGGTCTTGCCCTTGCCGGGCACGGCGACGGCCTCGACGGTCAACAGCTCGCCGCCGACCTCGGTCCAGGCCAGGCCGGTGACCTGGCCGATCTGGTTTTCCTTCTCGGCCATGCCGAAGCTGTAGCGGCGCACGCCGAGATACTTGTCGAGGTTCCTGGCATTGACGACGATCTTGTTCTTGCGCTGGCGCATGACGAGCGACTTGACCACCTTGCGGCAGATCTTCGAGATCTCGCGCTCGAGCGCGCGCACGCCGGCTTCGCGCGTGTAGTAGCGCACGATGTCGCGGATCGCATCCTCGGTGACGGTCAGTTCCTCGCGCTTGACGCCGTTGGTCTTCATCTGCTTGGGCAGCAGGTAGCGCTGGGCGATGTTGAGCTTCTCGTCCTCGGTGTAGCCGGAGAGGCGGATCACCTCCATGCGGTCGAGCAAGGGCGGCGGGATGTTGAGCGTATTCGCGGTCGCCACGAACATCACGTCGGAGAGGTCGAAATCGACCTCGATGTAGTGGTCCTGGAAGGTGTGGTTCTGCTCGGGATCGAGCACCTCCAGCAGCGCCGAGGACGGGTCGCCGCGGAAG